>NZ_MDAW01000158.1:0-35707 GCF_002875385.1 Vibrio sp. 10N.222.52.B12
ATTTGTGTATAAGAGACAGGCTCAATGAGCAGGCTTTCGTCGTTTCAGCGGTCGCAAATTTGGCTTTAATAGTAGCGAACCAAATGGGGTTCGCCTGAAGTTAGAATATGGCTCTTCACCGACCTATTTTAGAAAAGCCGCAACAGAAATGTTGCGGCTTTTTACGTTTACGTTTTTTGAGTCGGGAGCGCTTCGCTTTAGGAATTGAGAGGTGTTCGCTAGAGGGCTAATGAAGTGCACTCGGCTTTGAAAGTTGTTGATGGAACTTGTTCCTAGAAAGACAAAACAAAGTCGCTTCCCATTTCCGCTATTTCACATCACAACTAATATCTTTAATTGGTGTTTCGGATGTGGTGAAACAGACATAAACCGTTTGTGGATTGTTTGGTCCTACCTTGATGTAGCCAGCTTGAAGTTCATCTTCATCAAACGTCACAGAGTGTGATTTCCCTGTTTTGCCATCGAAGTATTCGGCTTCAAAATTCTGATTGATTAGATGTGCGACGCGATTGCGAGTATGGGCAGTAGAAAAAGTAATGTTCGCACAGCGCATCATAGGTTTTTGGGTAATTAAGAACTGACCACTTTCTTTATCGAATACACCACCTTTAGTTTCTGGGGCGATATCGACGGGCTGGAATTCTTCAATCGTGCAAGATGGCTTGGCATTCGCTAACGAAGGTAAAAGTAGTGCGCTGGCTAGACATAATAATGAGGCTTTGAACGTCATAAGGCTCTTATCAAATTTGAGATTGTGTACAGGTTGAGTCGATAGTATCGGATCGATTGCTGGATTTGTCAGCGAAGCGTAAGTGTAGACTCAACAGCGTGGGTGCGGTGTAAGAGGATGTAAGTGCCCCGTCAATCAGGGCACTGATGTTCGTAGTGTAAATATTGTGCCCGTTTAGATGTCACAATCTGCTTTGCTAGTATTGCCCAGAGCTTCGATGTTAAAGCCGCGTTTTCTGAGTAAATCGATCAAGTTGTCTTTACCAACTAAGTGCAAGCTACCGACCACAATGGTGTATTGACCTGCTTTCTTTGGCAGTACACTGCCTGAATCTAGCTTTTCAGCCCAATCTCGGTTGCGGTCATACAAGAAAGCTTCGTTGAACTCATCGCTCGATTGTTCACTCATCGATGCTTCTTCTAATGTGCTGCCGTCTCCGCTCTTCCAGCTGTCGATTAAGCATTGCACCAGTTTTTCACCACCATCGTATTCTTCAATCGAAGAAAGCAGCAGCTCTTTACCACCATCTTCTTGTCCAGCAATTAAGTCCAACTGAAATTGTACCGTTTCGAGTGGAATCACTGGCACATTTTGCTTATCAGCAAGCGTCATTAAGTGCATGTCGACACCTTGGTCTGAGGCATAGCCTAACTTATTCACTAGCAAGAGCTGAATCGTCAATGCCGCCGACCAAGGTGGTGCATTGAGTAGTTGTTCTTCCGGTAATCCAAGATCTTTTGCGATGTCAGCCAAGTGCTGACGTTGTTGTTTATCGAGGATGTCTTTCGCAAGTAGTTTTGTTTTTGGAAATGCAGCCCCTTCGGTATTTCTGATATCCGCTTCGATGATCAAACCGTCACTGTTGTTGAGGAACTGAGTCACGGCTTTCGGTAAAGGGTACATGCTTTTGTCGCCCACATGGACAGAACCAATAATCATGTATTCGGTGTCTCCTTTTTTTACCAACCAGTGTTGTGGCTCTGCTTGTGCGGAGTAGGAGGTGAAAAAAACAATCAAAGATGACATGACAGGCAAGAGTCGAAACATATTTTGCTCCTCGAATTCAATATGCACCTTATCTATAACATGGTTCGGCAAAATCGTCATTTCTAAAAATATTGACGAGTTTTGACGGCATGGAAATGAGATCTAATTCACGAAAGCACTTCAATTGAGTTTGTTGTTAATGGATTACTAAATAACCAATAGTGATCAAAATCCTATAAAACCCGTCTAAACCCATCGATATTCGTGATTGAGATCGCAACAAACTCGTCAAAAAAAGTTGTTCGTTTTTGACGTTTTAATTAAGTGATTGAAATATAAGTGTTTATATTTTCTTAAGCAATGCTGAATTTGACCTGGATCACTTCTTAGTTTCATTAATTTTACGCTTAGAAATAACTGCTTGTATGTTGAATGCAACTGTTAAGCGCCTCGCATTTAGGTGCTCACCATTTTTGATAAATGTCGTTTTGAACCACTGACTTTTTGGGGAAAGTAAGATGTTGAAACATAGTCTGATTGCTGCTTCTGTTATTGCTACATTGGCAGGTTGCTCTTCACTACAGAATTCTGAGCAACAAGTTGTAAACTCATTGGCTGACAACCTTGATATTCAATATGAAGTGTTGACTAACCACGGCGCTAACGAAGGTCTTGCATGTCAGGATATGGGCGCAGAGTGGGCGTCTTGTAACAAAGTCAACATGACACTGGTTAACCAAGGCGAAGCGGTTGACTCTCAAGATTGGGCTATCTACTTCCACAGCATCCGTCTGATTCTGGATGTCGACAACGAACAATTCAAAATCTCTCGTGTAACGGGCGACCTACACAAACTAGAACCAACAGACAAATTTGATGGCTTTGCGGCAGGTGAAGAAGTGGTTCTTCCTCTTGTTGCTGAATACTGGCAGTTATTTGAAACTGACTTCATGCCGGGTGCATTTGTTGCAGCGCCAAACGCAGAGCCTAAGATGATCGCGTCGCTTAATACAGAAGACGTTAATTCTTTCGTCACTGGCCTTGAAGGCAACAACCTAAAACGTACGCCTGATGACAACAACATCATGGCAAGTGCGGTATCTCGTTTTGAAAAGAACGAAGATCTAGCAAAACAAGATGTATCAACTACGTTGCTACCAACTCCAATGCATGTGAAAGCAGGCAAAGGCACAGTAGACATCGCAGGGGGTATTGCGCTGCCGAAAGACGCATTTGATGCGGCTCAATACGCAGCAATTCAAGATCGTGCAGAAGTGGTAGGTGTGGATGTTCGTGGTGATGTTCCTGTTAGCATCACGCTAGTTCCTGCAAACTTCACCGGTGAATTAGCAAAATCTGGTGCTTACGATATGAGCATCAACGGCAACGGTATTGTTATTAAAGCGTTCGACCAAGCTGGCGCGTTTTACGCAGTACAATCTATCTTTGGCCTGATAGATAGCCAAAATGCTGATTCTCTACCACAACTGTCTATTCAAGATGCACCTCGTTTTGATTACCGTGGTGTGATGGTGGATGTGGCTCGTAACTTCCACTCTAAAGACGCAATTCTTGCAACGCTAGACCAAATGGCAGCGTACAAGATGAACAAACTACACCTTCACTTAACGGATGATGAAGGCTGGCGTTTAGAAATCCCGGGTCTGCCTGAGCTGACAGAAGTGGGTGCTAACCGTTGTTTCGATTTGGAAGAGAAAAGCTGTTTACTGCCTCAGCTTGGCTCAGGTGCAACGACAGACAACTTTGGTTCTGGCTTCTTCAGCAAAGCAGACTACGTGGACATCTTGAAGTACGCGAAAGCGCGTAACATCGAAGTGATTCCTGAAATCGATATGCCTGCGCACGCTCGTGCAGCTGTGGTATCAATGGAAGCTCGTTACGACCGCCTAATGGAAGAAGGTAAAGAAGCAGAAGCGAACGAGTACCGCCTGATGGATCCTCGAGATACATCGAACGTAACCACGGTTCAGTTCTACAACAAGCAAAGCTTCATCAACCCATGTATGGAATCTTCAACTCGCTTTGTTGATAAAGTGATTTCAGAAGTAGCGGCAATGCACCAAGAAGCGGGCGCACCGTTATCAACATGGCACTTTGGTGGTGACGAAGCGAAGAACATCAAGCTAGGCGCTGGTTTCCAAGATGTGAACGCTGAAGACAAAGTAAGCTGGAAGGGTACGATTGACCTGTCTAAACAAGACAAGCCATTTGCACAATCTCCACAATGTCAGACGCTAATTGCAGACGGTACCGTAAGCGACTTTGCTCATCTACCAAGCCACTTTGCAGAAGAAGTGTCTAAGATTGTGGCTGAGAAGGGCATCCCTAACTTCCAAGCTTGGCAAGATGGTCTTAAGTACAGTGAAGGCGAGAAAGCGTTCACAACAGAAAATACTCGCGTAAACTTCTGGGACGTTCTTTACTGGGGTGGCACGTCATCAGTGTACGAGTGGTCTAAGAAAGGTTACGACGTGATTGTTTCTAACCCTGACTACGTTTACATGGACATGCCATACGAAGTTGACCCGAAAGAGCGTGGTTACTACTGGGCTACACGTGCAACAGATACTCGTAAGATGTTTGGCTTTGCACCAGAGAACATGCCTCAAAACGCAGAAACGTCTGTAGATCGCGATGGTAATGGCTTTACTGGTAAAGGTGAAATCGAAGCGAAACCTTTCTACGGTCTATCAGCACAGCTTTGGTCTGAGACAGTACGTAACGACGAGCAATACGAGTACATGGTATTCCCTCGCGTACTAGCAGCCGCTGAGCGTGCATGGCACCGTGCTGATTGGGAAAACGACTACAAAGTGGGTGTTGAATACTCGCAAAACTCTAACCTAGTAGACAAAGCTGCGCTAAACCAAGACTACAACCGCTTTGCGAACGTACTTGGCCAACGTGAACTGGCTAAGCTAGAGAAATCTGGTATCGACTACCGCCTACCTGTACCAGGTGCGAAAGTAGAGGATGGCAAGCTAGCAATGAACGTTCAGTTCCCTGGTGTGAAGCTTCAATACTCTCTAGACGGCAAGAACTGGCTAACTTACGCAGACAATGCTCGTCCAAATGTGAAAGGTGAAGTGTTTATCCGCTCTGTATCTGCTACGGGTGAGAAAACAAGCCGCGTGACTAGCGTGAAGTAATTCTGCTAATCATTCACTAAAATCATTGTTCCTTACTCAAAGCCCTCAACCTATGTTGAGGGCTTTATTTATTTTTCTACGGAAAATAAGCGTGATCAATGTCTAATTATTTTTTACTGATAATTAAGTTCGTAATTTAGAAAGAAAAGAAGAGTGTGATCTCGATGCTTATTTTGTGCCAAATTTGAGAGCCTAATTAGCTTCAGGTCACACTTTATTTTTTTGACGAATTTTTAGATTTTATATCAAGTGACTGTATTTAATAAACTTTATTGGGTTTCGAAAATGTCGATTTGAATTGGATCACTGTTTTAAACGATTTATTTTTCAATGCGAATTAAATTGCGCAGTATTGCTGTCGCCAGGGAGGCACATCCCAATGTTTGCGATGAAGGGCAGTGATAGCCGGACATCTCATCGCATAACGTGAACAAATAAAGGCAGTAATTATGAAAAACGTTTTAGCACTAAGTGCACTTTCTCTTGTTTTCGCTTCAAGCGCTTTCGCAGACTCATCTTACGTAACGGGTAATATTCAATTTCACGATGATGGTCGAATTCACGGTTCGGACATGACATCAACGCTAGAAGCTGGCCACACTTTCGATAACCAATTCGGCGGCTTCACGGTTTACACTGAGTTTGATGGCATCCAACTTGGTAAGTTAGAAACTGAAAACGGCGGCGCAGGTAACACAACACCAGCTATCACTGTGGGTGGTGAGCAAGCATTTAACATCACTGATCACCTATGGGTTGCAGCAGGTTACCAGCATCTATTCTCTGCTGGGGAGAGCATTCAATACCGCCCGCTAGTTAAAATCGGTTACAACTTCGATAACGGTATCTCTCTAAGCAACCGTACTCGTGCACACATCGATGCAACAGACGCAGATGCGAAAACAGATTACCGCATGGATAACCGCATTGGTTACGCGATGAATGAAGATGTGACACTGAGCTACAACAACGTTTACATGATTGATGCTGAAACCATGGACCACGAGTTACGTGCAACATGGACTCGTAAGGGCGTTCAACCTTACTTTGAGTTCCGTAGCCAAGCACACGGTGCAGAGAATGCATCAGGTGATAGCCTAGTAAACAACGCATTTGTATTCGGCGCATCTTACGGCTTCTAATTAAAAAGTTTGTCTAATACCCAAGTAACCTCGAGATGCTAGGTTCAGCGAGAATGACTTGGTTTGAAGGCAAGGCAACAATTTGAAGATCTAGTGGTTCTAAATCAAAAATTGTTAACAAAGCATGCAAGGCAAGACAACTCGCCCTCTGGGAGCGTGTCATTGACTCAATTGCTGTGTCAAACAACTTGGAAAGAGCTTGCTATTCCGCTTCGTTGTCTTCCTTGCACTCGAATTAATGACAACGCTCTGAACTCTGCATCTTGAAGTCACTTGGGTATATTTGTCCATTAAGAAAAAGCCCAGCGGTTTGTCTCGCTGGGCTTTATTTTTATTGCTCGTTACCTTTGTGGTAACGGTATTCGTATACTTGGCCTTTCTCGTTGTAGGCGTAAACAGCGTAGCTGTCTTTCTTATCGCCGTATTCCATGCCTGGTGAGCCCATTGGCATACCCGGTACAGTCAGGCCTTTTGCATTTCGAGGCGGGTTTTCTAAGAAGGCTTTAATGTCGGCGGCAGGAATATGACCTTCAAATACGTAGCCATCGATCTCCGCGGTGTGGCAAGAGTAAAGCTGTTCGTTCTTGATGCCCAAATCGCGTTTGATCGCATTCATGTCATCATGCAGCTTTTCTTCCACAGTAAAGCCGTTCTCTTCCATGTGTTTTGTCCATTCGCCACAGCAGCCACAGTATGGCGATTTGTGGTTGATGACATCAGCGGCTAATACGTTCGCCGATGTGACAGCAAGCATTGTAAAGGTCAATAGTTTCAACTTCATAATATCCTCGAGAAGAAGTGTCGCTTACTTAATGGTAAACAGTCGTAGTCGATTTGCATTACTGACGACCGTGATTGAAGACAGTGCCATCGCTGCACCAGCAACGACAGGACTGAGCAAAAATCCAAACGCTGGATAAAGTACGCCTGCGGCGATAGGGATACCCAACGAGTTATAAACAAAGGCGCCGAACAAGTTTTGTTTCATGTTCTTGAGTGTAGCGCGAGAGAGTTCAATCGCATGCACGACGGCCATTGGTGATGTATTGAGAATGGTCATTTGTGAGCTTTCGATTGCCACGTCACTGCCACTTCCCATTGCGATACCAAGATCCGCCAGTGCAAGGGCTGGTGCGTCATTGATGCCATCACCGATCATCGCAACCGTCCGGCCTTGAGATTGCAGCAATTCAATGTGTTGTGCTTTCTCATCTGGCATCACTTGAGCGATGACTTCATCAATGCCGAGCTCTTTACCGATGGCATTGGCAACGTGTTGGTTGTCGCCTGTGAGCATAACTGTTTTTATGCCCTGCGATTTTAATGCAGACACCGCTTGTTTGGCATCAGATTTAATTGGGTCAGCGATGGCAATTAAACCAATCAGTTCGTTGTTCAGAGCCACAGCCACTGGTGTCCATGCGTTGTTTGCACAATCTTGAATCGCTTGCTTCATTGAGCTGGTATCAATCTGCTCTGTTTGCATAAATTGCAATGAGCCAATGAGTAGCGGTTGTGCTTGGTAAGTCGCAGTAATGCCACGGCCACGAATGTTCTCGAATGCGCTCAACTCAATATTTTCAGTATTGTTCTTTCTCGCGTAATCACACACGGCTTTTGCCAACGGGTGCTCCGATTGACGTTCTGCCGCGTATGCCAGAGCTAGCAAGTGCTCTTGGCTGGTAGCGTGAGTAAACACTTGCTGCACACTCGGTTTACCTTGAGTCAGTGTGCCGGTTTTATCGAATACGACGGTGTCGATTTTGCTTGCCAACTGCAGTGCGTCAGCGTCTTTGATCAGAATGCCGAGCTCTGCGGCTTTACCTACACCAACCGTAACCGACAATGGCGTTGCTAAGCCTAGCGCACAAGGGCAGGCGATGATCAGTACGGTGGTCGTTACCACAAGCATGTAGCTGGCTTTAGGTTCTGGACCTACGGCAAACCAAACCAAAGCGGCAAGGATTGCGATACCGACCACGACCGGAACAAATACCGATGAAATCTGGTCTGCTAATTTTGCAATGGCAGGCTTACTGCTTTGCGCCGTGCGTACCATGCGAATGATTCGAGCCAGCATGGTGTTCGCGCCGATGCCCGTTGCTTCAATGACTAATCCACCATCGGTATTTAATGTACCGGCAGACACTTGCGCATCTTGCGCTTTTAACACTGGTACGGGTTCACCGGTTAGCATCGACTCATCAATGTACGATTCACCCTGTATTACAACGCCATCTACTGGCACTTTCTCGCCCGGTTTGATGCGCAGTTTCATGCCTAGCGTGATTTGCTCAACTGCGATCTGTTGATCACCTTGTTCTGTCATCACCGTCGCTTGTTGAGGTTGCAGGTTAATCAGAGCTTGCAATGAGCGCGTTGTGTTTGCTTTGGCTTTTGCCTCTATGTAGTGACCAAGAGAAATTAAGCCGATGATCATTGCGCTCGCTTCAAAGTACACATGGCGTGAAGCAAGAGGGAACCAGTCTGGGAATATCACCACAAGCATCGAATAGAACCACGCCGCCCCGGTACCTAACGCGACTAAGGTGTCCATAGTGGCACGTTTGTGAGTGGCTGCTAACCATGCGTTAGTAAAGAAGTGCTTACCCGCAGTTGCTAGCAGTAAGAGACACAGAATACCAACCGCACCCCAAGCCAACTGGTCGTTCGTGTTGCGAATCACCATGTTGCCGCCAAATACCCCCCACAACATCAGTGGCGCACCGACAACTAAGCCAGCTATTGCATCAAGCCTGAAGCGTTTTTGTTGGGCAAGTTGCTGAGCTGCTTGCTTTTCTTGTTGCGTTGCTGCGTCTTGGAGAACCTCTGCTTGGTAACCGGCTTGTTTTACTGAATCAATAATCGCGTGGTGAAGGGCTTCAGAATCTTGAGTAGCGAACACTAATGCACTTTGCTCAGCAAGGTTTACTTGTGCTTTCTCAATGCCTTCTACGTTAGTAAGTGCTTTCTCTACTGAAGAGACGCAACTCGCACACGTCATGCCTTGAATCAGCATTTGCAGCTGAATACTCGCTGGTGGCACCTGCGCATCTTTAATATTGCTTTGCTTGTCTGTTTGTTCAGTCTCTGGTGAGCTTTCTTCTTCTACTTCAATAGAATCAGGGCTGGCGGTGTAGCCGAGAGTCGCCACAAGATCGATCACTTTCTGCTCTGATAGTAGGGTCGAGATATCGAGTTGGGTTGTCGACGCTTGAAATGCAATGATGTCTTGGTTTGCTTCTAACAAAGAAGAGAGTTTCTTCACACAGCCGCCACAACTTAGTCCAGCTAGGTTGAACTGATATTGATGGCCAGCGTGATAACCCAATGTCTCGATGGATTCAACAATAGAAGCAAGAGGGGACTCGGTTTTCAACTCAACCACTGTTGGGGACAAATTGATGATCTCAACACTGTGATTGGCATGTAAAGCTTTCTCAACTTTTCTAGCACAGCCCATGCAGTTAAGCCCTGACATCGGTACAACGAACTGATACATAATTTGTCCTCAAGAATAGTAATGTTCAGAGGATAAACCTTCCTGCAAGGGGAAGGTCAAGCATTTCGACGTGAAACAATTTCGTCAAAATCCCCCTACTTGCACCGTCAATGTACTGATATTGTTGCGAGTTATCTCAAAGTTTTTTCTCTCTGAATATAAAGTTCCGTTAAAACGCCTAAAAGTGAGGTGAGGTTGCTCACGAATTTCGAGATTTTTATATAAAAAGCAAGTGACTCTGGATGCTTTTGACGTTTTTATATTTTTATTTGTCATTTTAAGTCGTTGTTATTAATTGGTTTATATTGTTTTTGATCTTCTCATTTTGAAGTTGCTCAGATTGCCGTGGGGAAAGTTTTTTACTGCGAAAAAAGTTTGTCATATTTGCTCCGTCCAAACACAGATTCAAGTTCCTGCAATGTCCTAGTTAGCGAATTTGAAAATGGAAAAAACTAAAAATATAGGGGTTAAAAATGTCTTACCTAAAGAAAAGCCTACTTGCTACTGCAATCACAGGCATGATGTTCAGTGGTTCAGCTTTTGCTGATGGTGCAAACAGTGATGCAGCGAAAGAGTACCTAACTAAAGACTCTTTCTCATATGAAGTGTACGGTATTATCGCGATGCAGGCCGCGTACCGCGATTACGATTCTGGTAGCAAAGCAACTGACGATGACTTGGGCGGCATGCAGCTAAACAACGAATCACGTATCGGCTTCCGTGGTAAAAAGCAATTCGCTAACTTTGAACCAACGTTCATTTGGCAAATCGAAGGTGGCTACGTAGACCCAAGCTTTGGTGGTGAAGGCGCAGGTCTTGGTGAGCGTGACACATTCGTAGGTTTTGAAAGCGCTTCTTGGGGTCAAGTTCGTCTAGGTCGCGTTCTTACTCCAATGTACGAGTTGGTTGACTGGCCAGCATCTAACCCAGGTCTAGGTGATGTTTACGACTGGGGTGGTGCAATCGGTGGTGCTAAGTACCAAGACCGTCAATCAAACACTATCCGTTGGGATTCTCCAATGTACGCTGACAAGTTCTCTATCGACGCAGCAGTGGGTGCTGGTGATAAAGCGGGTCTAGGTGAAGGTGACGATTACTGGGGCGGCATCGCGGCTCACTACAAGTTAGGTCCACTACAATTGGATGCTGCTTACGAAGGTAACCGTAACATCGAAGGTGAAAGTCAAACTTGGGAAAACAACACGTACCTACTAGGTGTTCAAGGTTGGTTTGACAACGGTATCTCTTTCTTCGCTCAATACAAATACATGGAAGCTGATGCAAGCAACGGTGTAAGCGAGAAGCAAGATGCAATGTCTGCAGGTCTAATGTACACAACAGGTGATTGGCAGTACAAACTGGGTTACGCAGCAAACTTCGACCTAGAACGTGACGGTAAGACAATCGATAACACAGCGGATGATGTACTATCAGCACAGATCATGTACTTCGTAGACCCATCTGCAGTACTTTACGCTCGTGCTCGTACGCTAGACTTCGGTGACGGTGCGTCTCAACTAGACAAACCAACAGAAGCACGTTGGAAGTCAGCTGACTACGACGAGTTCTCTGTAGGTGTTGAATACTACTTCTAATATAGAAGCAGCTAAAAGGGCGGAAACGCCCTTTTTGTATTGATACTTATTCACATAAGTCATTGGAATTACTGGCCTGTTGATTTCAGTGACTTATCTAAATTGGTATAAGACGAGAAACCATGATGAAAAAAACAACCACACTATTAGGACTTTGCGCACTTATTTCTGCGCCTGCATTTGCTGCTCAACTGACTCTGCAAGCGGAATTGGTTCCTCGCGTTCTCAACAGTGAGTTCGTCTACCCTGAGTGGATCTCTGACAACAACAGCATCAAAGTAGAAGACGGTGCAAACCAACTGGCCGTGAACGTGGGCCAAATTGTTTTTGAAGATGGTAAGCGTCGTAAGTTTGATTCACAGCCTCTTTTACTTGAGTTCGATGCACCGAAAGATGCAGAGCTAACGCTGACATACAATAAGTTCCGCACTATTGAAGAAGCCAAAGCATTTGAAATGGATCCGAAACTGACGCTGAAAGACGCAAGCGGTAAAGATGTTGAGTTTTCAATGGTTCAACTTCGCAAAGGCGGCCTACAAGGGTTCCGCGACTATGAACGTGAAGTGGCTGATTACAACAAAGCAATGAACAAGCAATCGACGAAAGCAAGCATCGCGGCGTCTCCGGCTGTCACTAAGACATTGAAAGAGTCCTTCAGTGATCTAAGCCGTCAAGAGCAACAAGAATTCATGCAGTGGGCGATGCAGAATCTAAAATAATCGGCATTCGTAACTTTCTTTTGCTATGGCTCTTCTGTTGTTCTAAGCGTTTTGTCGCTATAAATAAGAGGGCAGTACCTTAATCGGTGCTGCCCTGTTTGTATTTCTGGCGTTAAACCACACGGAAGGATTGTAGAATCGACCTACGATGTTAAAATGTCGCCACTTTTATCCTTGATATTACAACGAGAGCCCTCTCGTTGCTCATTACCCCTAAGGAACTCTGATGACGGTTAAAACTCGTTTTGCTCCTAGCCCAACTGGCTACCTACACGTTGGTGGTGCGCGCACTGCACTTTACTCTTGGCTATACGCTAAAAACCAAGGTGGTGAATTCGTTCTACGTATCGAAGATACTGACCTTGAGCGTAACTCTCAGGAAGCGGTTGATGCGATCCTAGAAGGCATGGAATGGCTAGGTCTTGAGTGGAACGAAGGTCCTTACTTCCAAACTCAACGTTTTGATCGTTACAACGAGATGGTTGATAAGCTTCTAGAAGAAGACAAAGCATACAAATGTTACGCATCTAAAGAGCTGCTAGACGAAGTTCGCGCAGAGCAAGAAGCAAACAAAGAAATGCCTCGTTACGATGCTAACCATCCAAAAATCAAAGCGGCAAACGAAGCGGCAAAAGATGGCGATCCATGTGTTATCCGTTTCCGTAACCCGAAAGAAGGCAGCGTAGTATTTGATGATCAAATCCGTGGCCGTATCGAAATCAGCAACACACAAATGGATGATCTGATCATCCGTCGTACTGACGGTTCGCCAACGTACAACTTCTGTGTAGTGGTTGACGACTGGGATATGGGCATCACTCACGTAGTGCGCGGTGAAGACCACATCAACAACACGCCTCGTCAGATCAACATCTACGAAGCGCTAGGTGCGCCAGTACCAACATTCGCACACTGTGCAATGATCCTAGGTGATGACGGTGCGAAACTGTCTAAGCGTCACGGCGCTGTATCGGTAATGCAATACCGCGATATGGGGTACCTACCTGCAGCACTAAACAACTACCTAGTGCGTCTTGGTTGGTCTCATGGTGATCAAGAGATCTTCACTCAAGAAGAGATGATCAACCTATTTAGCCTAAACGCAGTATCTAAGTCAGCGTCTGCATTCAACACTGACAAACTGCAATGGTTGAACAACCACTACATCAAAAACTCAGATCCAGCGTACGTTGCAGAGCACCTACAATGGCACCTAGATCAACAAAAACTAGATGTAACAAACGGCCCTGCTATCACTGAAGTGATCAAGCTAGTGGGTGAGCGTTGCAACACGCTAGTTGAGCTAGCTGAGCAAATCCGTTACTTCTACGAAGACTTCGCTGAGTTTGAAGCGGGCGCGGCGAAGAAACACCTACGCGGCGTGGCTAAAGAGCCTCTAGAGCTTGCTCTAGCGAAAGCAGAAGCACTGACTGAGTGGACGACAGCGAACATCAAAGATGGCGTTATCGCAGCAGTATGTGAAGAGCTAGAAATCGGCATGGGCAAAATCGGTATGCCACTACGCGTTGCAGTCACAGGTGGCGGTCAGTCTCCTTCTGTAGACGCAGTAATGGAACTGATTGGCAAAGAACGCTGCGTTGCTCGCATCAAGATGGCGCTTGAGTTCATCGCTGAGCGTGAAGCAAACGCATAATTGCTTGAATAATTAGTCGAAAAGCCGCGGTAAATACCGCGGCTTTTTTTGTATCTGGCACCAGGGAAACAGCAAATTTCCTGAAATACCGCCTGAATTACTGAACTTTTTCTCATCAGATTGCTCAAAAGTTGATAAGTTTTACTAATCCAAATATATCTGTTGTGAATGCTAATTGAGTAGTTTCATGCGAAATATCTCTCTGAAATAAAAACACTATCCTCAAAGTTCCTTAAATATCGTCTCATTTATGAGAAGTTAATTTGCTTTACCTCTACTATTTTGAAATATCACGCAAACGTTTGCGTTATTGCTGTGGCTCACTTTATGGTGCGCCAGATCACACTAAATCATGCTTTTCGATGACACTAAATTGACAGTTTTGGGATTTGTCTCGGGATTTCTTAGGGTTATAGTGCTCGCCGTCAGTGAGGCACGCTTATGCATCATTGAGCAGGAGACATACCCAAGTGACTTTTATGCAAATGAGCGGAAGTTATTTCGGTATCAAACTCAAAGGAACTGAATAAAAGAATTGAAATACAACGTCAGTCAGGCGGCGCATTTCGTTAACGAACAAGAGAACTTCTTTTAGAGGAATCAATAATGAAAAAACTAGCAGCGGTAATTTCAGCTTCTTTACTTATGGCTTCAGCAGCGCACGCAGAAGTATACGTGGGCGGTAAGATGGGTAAGTCTTGGATGGACGACGCTTGTGTAGCTGGTCAAGCTTGTGACAAAGATGGCTCTACTCTAGGTGCTTTTGTTGGTTACGAAATGAATGACTACTTCTCAGTAGAAGCAGGCTTCGACAACCTAGGTGACTTCGACCAAACTTCTTTCGGTGGCCACGTAGAAGCAATTACACTTGCTCCTAAGTTCAGCTTACCAATCACAGAAGACATCGCACTTTACGGTAAAGTGGGTGGTGCTTACCTAATGATGAACGATGGTAAAGACGATTACTCTTACCTAGGTGCAGCTGGTGTTGAATTCAACGTAAGCGAAAACGTAACAGCACGTGCGGAATACCAAACAATCACAGACATCAACAACGATTCTGTGAAAGCAATGGGTAACTCTGCAACGCTAGGTGTTGCATTCAAGTTTGGCGGTAACGACGAAGTTGTTGTTGAAGAAGAGCCAATCGTTGAAGAAGTGGTTGTTGAAGAAGTTGCTCCAGTTGTAGTAACTAAGACTTTTGAAACTCAAACTATCGGTACAGGTAGCTTTGCACTAAACAGCACAACTCTAAAACCAGAGAGCGCTGCAAAACTAGACGAGCTAGTAGCATTCCTAAACGAGTACCCACAAGCGAACGTTGACGTAATTGGTTACACAGATACTTCAGGCCCAGCAGCTTACAACCAAAAAGTTTCTGAGAAACGTGCTGAATCTGTAGCAAATGCGCTAGTAGAAAAAGGTATCGATGCTTCACGTATCCACGCTCGTGGTGAAGGTGAAAACAACCCAATCGCTTCAAACGAGACTCGTGAAGGTCGTGAACAAAACCGTCGCGTAGAAGTTGTTGTTCCTGAGTTTGAATACCAAGTTCAGCAATAAGCTCCTATCTGACCGTTAGAAGCATAAACGCTGAATGCCCCAAAGAGTTCGCTCTTTGGGGCTTTTTTATATCTATTGCGCTCATCTTAGATGTATTACAAAAGAATCAACGTCTATGCTATTTACAGTTTTGTATTTTATTACTTTAATTATGTATGAGTTTTGCTTACCCTTTGTCTATTAATAGAATTATTAGTTAGCACTATGTCTAAGAGCAATTTAATAACAAACACTGGACACCGCTTTATTTCGAAAGGCAAAACAGCCTTTAAGATCCACATCCACACACCGGAAGATACGGTATTGCACCGCTCCGTGGGTTTCGTTCGCATTGGAGAAAAGAAAGGTCTTAAGAAGGCCATCAAACTGCGTAACGAGCTCGGGCGTGAAATGTGGGGCAAGTTTTGGCGTCGTCTATTGAAAGACCCGTACCTGATGACAAGGCTGCCACACAGCGTTGAGCCTAAGATTGTCCATAAACCCAACCCAACGTTGGAAGATCCGAACAATCGAGACACTTGTTACATTGCCAAGTGGCGTGAGTTCGATGAGGAAGGGCAGTACAAGTACAAAACGGTGGTTCGATCCATCAACAAGTACGGAAAACTTGCCGCCTATATGCAGACGAAAAAAGCGTTGTTGGATGCACACAAAGATAACCTTGAGATCTTAACCTTCATGGGGCGCCTTAACAGCATTGATCTCAAGTAAGCGGTTTTTCACTGGTGTCGTCGACATCGTTCGAAATTATTTCCCTATACTACGGGCATAAAAAAGCCTTAGCTTGAATGCAATAAGCTAAGGCTATGAATGGCGCCCCCAGTAGGATTCGAACCTACGACCTGTCCCTTAGGAGGGGACTGCGCTATCCAGCTGTGCCATGGGGGCGTAATCAAATAAGATGCGTTACCTATGATATTCAAAAGTAAGCATATCGCAAAGCCTTATACGCGTTGCTAAAGCATCTTGTTCATTACGTCGCCAATTTGAACACTAGAGGCAAGGTTTGGTTGTTCGATCGTCAGTTCCGCTTCGTGCTCGTAGACACGAGTTACCCTAAGGGTTATTTCGCTCTGAGAGACCTTATTACGTGGCAAACCGTTTTGGTCTATGAATGACGCCGTGTGCCACAATTGCAGCTGGTCACCCTCTTGTACGCCGTGCATGCGGCCAAGATCCATGGTGACTGTGTTGCCAAATACCGCGACCACTTCTGGTAGGGTAATTTTACAAGACAGTTCCGATTCCAAATCCAACATAATATTACGGCTCACGCGCAGCATCATTTCACCGTAGGTGGATGCCCAGAAGCGTGCACTGCGTGTATCGACTTGGCTGGTTTTTGCAAATGGCCAGCGAGCCACTTCACGGTAATTTTTGTGGTAGACCTCATGGCCAGTTTTACCGTCAAAAACTTTCATCTCCAGTGCAAACTGACGATTGATTACGTCGTCTTTCAATAATTTTGCATCAATGGTTGCGGTTAAATCTGTTACTACACCACCAATGATGTATTGCGCGCCGTTGTCTTGCGCGATCATTTTGGTTCGTTCTGGGTAATTTGCGCTGATCGAATAATCGGTGGTGCCAACAGAAACAAAGCTGCGTGACGTTTGATCCAATTGACGATTCACAACATGGCTGAAATCGTCGCCGACATTGTAGATCTGGCCCATGACCGCCTGTTGGGGTGACGCGACATCAATGTTACCCACCAGAACGGTTTTCTTGTATTGATCCACGTGGCAACCCGTTGCCGATGGATAAATGTCCACACGGATGCGCATTTCCATCTTGCCGCTGCGTTTACGCTCTGACTCCACCAAGATGTAACGCACTTCATGGTTAGTGAATTGGTACTCTTTGCGGCTTTCTTCTAATAGCGGCATCAAATTACTGATGCTGCCAATGTCTGCGCCCGAAAAGTTGACGGCTTTGAAGAGGGCGTCTTCCAATGCGTGCAGTCTTGCCGCTTCATCTGAAGAGACGATCGTGGCAACGCCTGTCACTTCATACCAAGATGCTGCCGCTCGAAATGGCGTCATCAATATGAAAGTGATTGATATTAGGCTAAAAAATAATTTTTTCATTGTTTGTAACCGTTCGGGTATAAATATTGCTTTACCAATTTCAGTGAAGTTTGGTGGCTTTTTCTTAGTTAGACAAACAGAAGAAAAGCAAAGACTGTTCCAAGATCACGCTTCTTCGTAAACGAAGTGATGAAAGAGCAGTAACACCTAAGATTATCTGGAGAATCAAACCATGAAAAGATGGCTTGTCGCCGCATCGATGATGACGCTTTTGACATCGTGCGCGTACTCACCAATTTACAATGGTAAAGAACCGTATTCTGGCAGTCAGTTTATGCTGATGGACAGTCCTCGTCATACGATGGACTTTTTCATTGAGAGCATGACGGAAGAGTTAATGGTTTCGAATGTTGCAGTATCGTCGCGTACACCGATTGCGATTACCTCTTTTGTCGATCTGCAAAGCATGGATGCCACTAACTGGCTGGGCAATTCGGTATCGGAAGGGTTTATCCATCAGTTCCAGCGCCGTGGCTTCAAAGTTGTGGATTTTAAAACAACGGGCAATATCCAAGTTACACAGCAAGGTGACTTTGCTCTAAGCCGTGATTGGCAAGACCTTGCACAAGCACAAGAGATTCAATACGTGTTGACCGGTACGATGTTGCGTCAAGAGGGCGGCGTCCTAGTCAACGCTCGTGTAGTTGGAATGCAAAGCCGTATCGTAGTGGCGACAGCGCAAGGCTTCTTGCCTGCGGACCGTATTGGTCGTGATTTGGATACGCTTAACAGTATTCGTACTCAAGATGGCGTGCTGATTCGCTCCGACCCAACTATTCGTCAGCCATACACAGTGATTCTCCGCCCGTAGGACATTAGCATGAAGAAGTTATTATTTATTATTGCGACATTGGTGCTGGTGGGGTGTCAACCATTGCAGCAGATGCGCCAAGATGAGATTTTAGTGGCGGTAGGTTATGCCAGCGTAAGTGAGCAAACAGGCCGAACCGTTGAAGAAAGACGCGTTCGTGCCATGCGTGCGTCAAAGATTGATGCTTACCGTGAGTTAGCAGAGCAAGTGTATGGTATGCGTGTTAGTGGCCGTGCAGAGCTTGCTGATCAGCGTCTGGGTGTGGAAAGTACCACTGGCGCTGTTGATGGCGTTATCCGTGGTGCAGAAGTCGTGCGCAGTTACTTGGTTGAAGACAGTTACGTGACAGAGCTTCGCCTAGATATCCGTAAAATGGATAAGCTGCGAGATTACGGAGAAGTACAACAAGTTCCTGAGAAGCGTCAGCAGACCTTGTTCTAATTCGACCCAGCTTTACTCAACAGATAATCTTTCTTAAGCGGCTGATTGGCAACAATGAGTCGCTTTTTTGTTGGCGTTTTATTGCGAAGTCGTGTGAGTAGAAAATACCCTCAGTGGGAATGTTCTGGTGAGCGTGGAGCGAATGCCAAAGAGTAGGGGTGAGGAAATCTACGCTTTAATGTTAGTTCCGAGAGTAGAAATCGTATGGGTTTTACCGCCAGCATTGTAAGTCATGCCGATCTTACCGTGGGTATGCTGAAGCATGTTGTTAAGTTTGTTGAAACTCAGTTGAGCACGGTTGAGTGATTCACCGTTCATTTGGTTTACTTGCTGACAATCGAGGACGATGGATTGGATTTGAGCGACTAGCTGACTTAGGTTTTCGTCTTCAGTAAGTTGATTGACGTGCGGGTGAGAGGCGATTCGCTGGTCAGTGGTTCTTAGTTGACCAATGAGTGTCATTTTTTCTTTGGCGAGTTTTTCGATCTCAACAGAGACACGAGCAGTGATGGCTTGTGTTTCTTGACGCAGTACACCAGAAAGTGCTTTCGCATTTTCTAGCTGGAAATTTACAAGATCGACTAATGCTGCCATGAATACTTACCTTGGGCCTAAGTCAGTTAGCTTTTGCCTTGCAATTCGTTTTCAAACTTAATCATATTGTCCGCCAGTTTTTCTGGGTCGACTTTGTATGAACCGTTTGCGATTGCTTCTTTAATTGCCGCTACTTTTGCGCTGTCATAAGCCGGAGAAGCTGCCATATCCTTTTGGAGTTTGCTGACTGCTTTACCTTGTTGGCTTAGTGATACCGCGTCTTGCTGTGCTGGCGCTTTTTTCGATTCCGTTGTGCTGGTTGCACTAGAATCTGTACGTGCAGGTGCGCGACTGGTTGTCGTCATCATCTGTCCTGAACGTATATTGTCTATACCTGCCATATATCAACCTTAAACTCGTATCGTAATACTGGTATCCAGACTATCGACCAAGTACCAAATAACTTTAGTGCTTTTTTGCATTTTTATTGATCGATTTGCCGTACACCAGCCAACCTTAAAAGGTGATGGTGATTTCCGCAATGCCTGTCACAATTCCTTCTATTATACGTTGGGACTTATCATTTTTCACTCTTACTTGATCGCCAGAAGATCCATCTTGCAATGCGGTGCCTTGCGTGGTGATGGTCATACCTGATTTTACTGCTCTGATCGTCACTTTCTCATTACGGCAAACCACGCACACGTCATTGCGCTCGACCACATCACCTAGGCGTACATTGCGCTTGAGCTTTGAGCCGATCACTTGCTCAATATTGGTGAAACCGTCTTTGCGAAAACGCTGTAACTCGATCATTGAAGTGGTTACGTCAGAAGCACTGATGATCTCTCCTCGACCTAACTGGCGGGTAGAAACGATCATTGGAACTGAAGCCGAGATCCTTACCGGAACGTAGACCTTCCAATTGTCTGCGGGGCATTCAACCAAAACGTTAATATTGCTGCGTGTGCTACTGGTTGAAGATGCAGATGTATCAAGGGGCTCTGGGCAATCGGTGGCTTTGATACGTGGATCAATATTTGCCGCATTGACGGACAAATTTCCTCCCGCTGGTTGCTCTACCGTGCTAAGAATGTGCTGCTCGGCGGCGGTTCGGATTTGCTCAAGTTGGTTTTCCGTTGCCGAATGCACAAAAAAGCTAAACATACTGAGCAAGATGCCGATAGACTTAGCGTACTTTGTAAATAACGCTCTACATATTGTCATAGTCAATGGTGTCGAATTCATATTATGATACGCCATACTGTTTCTCTGGTATTATGCCTACCAGTGGTAGAGTATCATTTAAAATCAAAAAGTTTGAGATGGAGATGAGCATATGACGGGGATTCTTGATTCGGTGAATCAGCGTACGCAACTCGTTGGCCAAAACCGATTAGAATTACTGACTTTTCGGTTGATGGGGCGACAGCGTTACGGCATTAACGTATTCAAAGTAAAAGAAGTACTACAGTGCCCTAAGCTGACTTCAATGCCAAATCTACACCCTTTGGTGAAAGGTGTCGCTCATATCCGTGGCCATACTGTGTCAGTGATTGATTTAAGTCTGGCAATCGGTGGCCGCCCAACCACAGATATTGATAAATGTTTTGTTGTTATCGCAGAATTCAACCGTACCATCCAAGCGTTTTTGGTGTCGTCGGTTGAACGCATTATTAACATGCATTGGGAAGCGATTCTGCCGCCACCTGATGGTGCAGGCAAAGCGCATTACCTAACTGCGGTAACGAACATTGATAACGAATTGGTAGAAATCCTAGACGTAGAAAAGATCTTAGCTGAGATTGCGCCAGTGGATGAAACCATGGATTCAGCTATCGGTGAAGAAATTGCCGTTGCTGAGCAAGCGAAGCCAATTGTTCGTCGTATTTTGATTGCGGATGACTCAACCGTTGCTCGTAAACAAGTTGAGCGAGCAATTACTTCGATTGGATTTGAAGTTGTCTCTGTGAAAGATGGTAAAGAAGCGTACAATAAGCTGCTTGAAATGGCACAAGAAGGAAGCATCTACGATCAGATTTCGTTGGTGATCTCCGACATTGAAATGCCAGAAATGGATGGTTACACGCTAACCGCCGAGATTCGCAGAAATGCAGATTTGAAGAACCTTTATGTTATCCTCCACTCCTCATTGAGTGGCGTCTTCAACCAAGCCATGGTTGAGCGCGTGGGTGCAAACACCTTCATTGCGAAATTTAACCCAGATGAATTGGGTAACGCGGTTAAATCTGCATTAACACAATAAAAGAGACATTAATGACTGCTATTACAATCAGTGATCAAGAGTATCGTGACTTTAGCCGTTTTCTAGAATCACAGTGTGGCATCGTATTAGGTGACAGTAAGCAATACCTAGTGCGCAGCCGACTGAGCCCGCTTGTGACTAAATTCAAGCTTGCTTCGTTGTCTGATTTGCTCCGTGATGTCGTAACTGGTCGCAACCGTGAACTGCGAGTTGCCGCTGTGGATGCGATGACGACTAACGAAACATTGTGGTTCCGAGATACTTATCCGTTCACGGTATTAGCTGACAAATTGTTGCCGGAGATGGCGGCAAATAAACGACCAATTAAAATTTGGTCAGCTGCTAGCTCGTCGGGTCAAGAACCTTACTCAATGGCAATGACCATCTTGGAAACGCAGCAGCGTAAACCGGGTCTATTGCCGAGCGTGTCGATCACCGCGACGGATATCTCAGCAAGTATGTTGGATATGTGCCGAGCGGGTGTGTACGACAACCTAGCATTGGGCCGTGGCCTTTCTCCTGAGCGTCGTCGTACCTTCTTTGAAGATGCTGGCGATGGCCGTATGAAAGTTAAAGACAACGTGAAACGCTTGGTAAACTTTCGTCCACAAAACTTGATGGAAAGCTATGCGCTGATGGGCAAGTTCGACATTATTTTCTGTCGTAACGTGTTGATTTACTTCTCTCCAGAGATGAAGTCTAAAGTGCTGAACCAGATGGCAAACAGCTTAAACCCTGGTGGCTACCTGTTGTTGGGTGCTTCGGAATCGCTCACTGGTTTGACCGACAAATTTGAAATGGTGCGCTGTAATCCAGGTATTATTTACAAATTAAAGTAGCGGCAAGCTAAAATAGCGGACTCTTTTTAAAACAATGAAGCCTGACCTTGTGTCAGGCTTTTCTTTTTGTTCCTTTCCATCCCACCATCTCCTTACTCTTTCTGCGTTTCTCCTCGATAAAGATCTGGCCGTTTTTGCCTGCAATGCACCAAAGGGTGTATATTTTTTAGAGGGTCGAGTTGATTACTCGATTCTATATGACACTCCATCAATCACTTTGGCTTGCTTATTGCAATCCATTACGTCGGTAACAAAAATGGCAAAACGGCATGTTCTATTTTTGGCACGCTAATTGCTTTTTAGTTATCAATAACGGTCAGTTCTTAATGTAGAGGCAAACATGGCTATATCTTTTGACAATGCACTAGGCATCCACCAATACACGGTGGGCGTACGTGAGCGCAACGCGGAGGTGATTTCCACCAACATCGCGCAAGCCAACACGCCTGGTTATAAATCAAGAGGTTTAGATTTTGCTAAGGAATTGCAGGCGGCAAGTTCTGGGGCAAGCATTGGTCTTAGCCGTACAGATGGTCGGCACATTCCTGCCACTACAACGTTGGTCGGGGACAAGCTATATCGTCTTCCTACACAACCTGATACGGGCGATGGCAATACGGTGGATTTGGATTTAGAGCGTAACTTATTTATGCAAAACCAAATCAGACACCAGGCATCACTCGACTTTCTAGGCAGTAAATTCAAGAACTTAACCAAAGCAATCAAAGGGGAATAATTTAGATGAGCTTATTTAACGTTTTCAATGTGACAGGTTCCGCAATGAGCGCTGAGTCCGTTCGTCTGAATACTACCTCAAGCAACTTGGCGAACGCCGACAGTGTCAGCAGCTCTGCGAAAGACACTTACAAAGCGCGTCATGCTGTGTTTGGTGCGGAGTTAAGTAACGCCATGCGTGGCGGTGATACGGTGCCAGTGAAGGTGATGGGTATTGTAGAAAGCGATAAACCGCTTAGTGCGGAGTACAACCCAGACCATCCTCTTGCAAACGATGAAGGCTACATCTACAAGCCTAACGTAAATGTAATGGAAGAAATGGCAAACATGATCTCGGCTTCTCGTGCATACCAAACCAATGTGCAAGTAGCGGATTCTAGTAAACAAATGCTGCTGCGTACGCTGCAGATGGGTCAATAAGGATAAGGGGGTAGCGTATGGCCGGAATTAACAACGTTGGTCAAAGCGGCTTGTCCTATATCGACCAGCTTAAAAGTCTACAAGAGAGCAACAAGAAGACGGAAGAGAGCACTGGTAAGCAAGACCTGAAACAGGAAGACTTCTTATCTTTGCTCACGAAGCAATTGTCGCAACAGGACCCTTTTAAGCCGGTAAGTAATGACCAGATGATTGCGCAAATGGCGTCATTTGCGACCGTAGATGGTATTGGCAAGATGAACTCTCAGTTCGAGAGCTTAAACTCGTCAATGACATCAAACCAAGCGTTACAAGCTTCCTCTTTGGTAGGTCGTGACGTATTGGTCCCAGGTGCGGCGGGTGTGAAGCAAGACAATGCTGCAATGGCGGCAATGGTTAAGCTGGCACAACCAATCGACAACCTGTTTGTTCGAGTGGAAAACGAAGCGGGCCAATTGGTGCGTACTTTTGAGGTAGGTGCGAAACCAGCCGGTGACACTCGTGTACTTTGGGACGGTAATGATGAAAACGGTAATCCATTGCCTGCTGGTAAATACAATGTGAAAGCGTCTGGCTTGGTAGAAGGGGAGTCGCAAGAGTTCCCGGTGTCTACTTATGCGAACGTGAACAGTGTATTGCTAGGCAAGGGTGACGGAAACGTATTACTCAATCTGGCTGGTTTTGAATCGCCAGTTCGACTTGCAGAAGTATTGGAAGTCGGCAAAGCGTAATTCGATAACAGGTCAGGTTAGGAGATTTTGGAATGTCATATGTATCTTTAAGCGGTTTGTCCTCCGCTCAACTGGATTTGAACACCACCAGTAACAACATTGCGAACGCCAACACGTACGGCTTTAAAGAGTCTCGTGCGGAATTCAGCGATGTGTACTCGAACTCTTTGTTTACCAACGCAAAAACCACTCCGGGTGGCGGTGCGCAAGCGAACCAAGTGGCGCAACAGTTCCACGAAGGTTCAAGCATTTACACCAATAACCCAATGGATCTACGTGTGTCGGGTACGGGCTTCTTCGCGGTAGCGAAAGATCGCCTTATCCCTCAACAAAATGAAATGACACGTAACGGTGCATTCCATTTGAACAAAGAAAACTACATGGTAACGGCGAACGATGAGTTCCTACTTGGTTACCAAGTAAATCCAGAGTCTGGTGAGGTATCGTCTTACGAGCCACAACCAATCAATATTCCTGCAGAGTTTGGTAAGCCAAAGCAAACAGCGAACATTGAAGTGGGTGTGAACTTACCGGCTAACGGTGATTTGAAAGATCCAACTCAGTTTGATTTCTCAGATCCAGATACATATAACCGTTCAACGTCTTCGACGATTTACGATTCAATGGGTCAGTCTTACAAGCTAACTACTTACTACTTGAAAGACCAAACTCAGCCGAACACGTGGCAAACTTACTACACAGTAACGGACAAGGGCGGTGAGAAGCCATTGAACGTTGCTAACGGTGATGCGGCAACACCAACGGGTCACGTTGGTCACACGATGAAGTTCAACAACGATGGTACATTGGCAAGCCTAAACAACGGTCAGCCAATCACATCGGTAGCGTTGGGCGATCCTGCGACAAACACCAACCCAGTGGATTTAAACGGTGCCGATCCTGCGCAAACACTTAACTTTGGTTTAGGCTCAGCGACTCAGTTTGCTGCACCATTCGAGCTGACAAAGTTCGATGAAGATGGCGCAACAACGGGCTTCCTAACTAAAGTAGACTTCGATGAAAACGGTAGCGTATTGGGTACTTACTCAAACGGTGAAAACGTAACATTGGGTCGTGTGGCGCTAGTACGTGTTCCTAACGAGCAAGGTCTGGATAAGAAAGGCGGCACTCAGTGGGATTCAACACAGTTCTCTGGTGATAAAATCTGGGGCGAATCAAACAAAGGCTCTTTCGGTACCATCAACAACGGTATGCTGGAACAGTCAAACATTGATATGACTCAGGAGCTGGTGGATCTTATTTCTGCTCAGCGTAACTTCCAAGCAAACTCACGTGCGCTAGAAGTACATAACCAACTGCAACAAAATATCCTACAGATCCGCTAGTACACTAGCCTGATAATCTGTTTGATCAAGCGCTGCGAGCCACGGCCGTTATCGCTTGGTAACATCATGACATTCATCTGATGCCTAATCTGAATAAACCTCAATTCAGGTTGGGCATGCTTTGATCTCTTACTTGCCGCTGTTGCCGCTTTGTGGATCACAATCTTGCCTCTCTTGCGACTTATTCCTTCATTATCCCCTTTTTAAATATCTCGTTTTATATTCAGGCTTTTGATTAATAACATTAATTTGATATTGGCATAACTCTTGCTTTTTACTCCTTGTACAGAGAATTTTTGGAGTAAATTATGGATCGCGCACTGTTTCTCGCAATGAGCGGCGCCAAGCAAAATATGCAGGCCCTGCAATTGCGTGCCAACAACTTGGCAAACGTAAGTACAACTGGCTTTCGTGCTGACTTAGCACAAGCACGTTCCATGCAAGCTTATGGTGACGGTCTCCCTACACGCGTATTCAGCATGACAGAACGCCCAGGGCATAACTTTGCCCAAGGCAGTGTGATTACTACGGGTCGCGATCTTGATATTACGGTAGAGGGCAATGGTTGGATTTCCGTTATGGACCAAACCGGTAAAGAAGGTTTGACGCGTAACGGCAACCTAAAAGTTGATCAAAATGGCTTGCTAACTAACGCGAGCGGTCATGTGATTTTGGGCGAAAACGACGCGCCAATCACCTTGCCAATCCCAGTATCCAAAATCGAAATCGGTCGTGACGGCACCATCTCTGTACTGCCTCAAGGTGCGCCGGCTGAAGAATTAGAAGTGGTTGATCGTATCAAGCTTGTGCGCACGGACGATCAAAACTTGTTTAAAGATACCAATGGCTTATTCCGCCATAAAACTCCAAACCAGCCTTACGAAGCAGACGGCTCTATCAGCATCCAAACTGGTGCAATTGAAGGTAGTAACGTGAATGCCGTAGGTGAAATGACCGCTCTGATTGACCTTCAACGTCAGTTTGAAATGCAGGTCAAAATGATGAGCACCGCTGAAGAGATGGACAAATCTTCAGATTCATTGCTTCGTATGAGTTAACAGAGTTAGAGGTTCACAATGCATCCAGCACTATGGGTAAGTAAAACGGGTCTAGACGCCCAACAAACCAACATCGCGACGATTTCGAACAACTTGGCGAACGCCTCAACCGTTGGCTACAAGAAGAGCCGTGCGGTATTCGAAGATTTGTTCTACCAAAACATTAACCAACCAGGCGGTCAGTCTTCTCAAAATACTGAACTTCCAAGTGGTTTGATGCTGGGTGCCGGTTCTAAAGTGGTCGCAACGCAAAAAGTGCACACGCACGGTAACGCACAAACCACAACCAACGCATTGGATATGATGGTAGAAGGTGATGGCTTTTTCCAAGTGACACTACCAGACGGCAACATCGGTTACACCCGCAACGGTCAGTTCACCCTTGATGGTGAAGGGACTTTGGTGACTTCTGGCTCTGGTTACGCCGTTGAACCTGAGATTGTGATTCCTGAAGACGCGATTTCTATTACAGTCGGCACAGACGGTGAAGTATCGGTACGTATCCGTGGTGAGCAAAACAACGTGGTTGTTGGCCAGTTAACCATCACTGATTTCGTGAACCCTGGTGGTCTAGAGCCTATTGGTCAAAACCTTTACCTACCAACGGGCGCAAGTGGTGATCCACAAGAAGGTGTTCCTGGTCTTGATGGCTTAGGCGAGATTCGTCAATCCATGCTTGAAGCGTCCAACGTGAACGTGACTGAAGAGTTGGTCAACATGATCGAAGCGCAGCGTGTTTATGAAATGAACTCAAAAGTAATCTCATCCGTTGATAAGATGATGAGCTTCGTTAACCAGCAATTGTAATCGCTCGGATTAGGAATTAAGGGGCCAATGATGAAACGTATTTCTCTACTTGCACTTATCGCTACGATGTCTGGTTGTACGATGCTAGAACCGATCGAAACTGACGAAGTGAGCCAAGCGACAACCGTGGTAGATGCGGTTGAAGGCGATAAGTCGAAAGACGAGAGCAGCGGCATCATTGATACTCTGCGCGGCAGAAGCGATCCTGTGGCGGGCGATCCGGCATGGGCACCTATTCACCCTAAACAAAAACCAGAGCACTATGCGGCAGCAACGGGCTCGTTGTTTAGCGCAGAACACATTACTGACCTATACGATGACTCTAAACCTCGCGGAATCGGCGACATCATTACCGTAACACTCGACGAAACGACTCGTGCGACTAAGAGTGCCAATGCCGATCTATCAAAAACCAACGATGCGAAAATGGAACCGTTGTCTGTTGGTGGTCAAGAGTTGCAAGTGGGCGGCAAGTACAACTTCTCGTACGATTTGAACAACACGAATACTTTTGCTGGTGACTCATCAGCGAAACAGAGTAACAGCATCAGCGGTTACATCACGGTAGAAGTCATTGAGGTGCTGGCAAACGGCAACCTCGTGATTCGTGGGGAGAAGTGGATGACGCTAAATACGGGTGATGAGTACATTCGCCTAAGCGGTACTATTCGTCCTGATGATATTACTTTTGACAACACTATTGCGTCAAACCGCGTATCAAACGCAAGAATCCAATATTCAGGGACCGGTTTACCACAAGATATGCAAGAGCCGGGCTTCTTGGCACGATTCTTTAATGTAGCCTTATAAGACGCCGCATTGACGGCAATTTGACTGCAAGAGATTAAGTAAGCATGAAAAGAATCCTATTAGCACTGTTGAGCGTTGCGCTGTTTGCAACCACAGCCCAAGCTGCGCGTATTAAAGACGTAGCACAAGTGGCTGGTGTGCGTAGTAACCAACTTGTCGGTTATGGCTTGGTTTCAGGCTTACCAGGTACGGGCGAATCGAACCCGTTTACTGAGCAAAGCTTTGCGGCAATGCTGCAAAACTTCGGCATTCAAATGCCGCCAGGCACTAAGCCGAAAATCAAAAACGTTGCCGCGGTAATGGTGACGGCTGAATTGCCTCCATTTTCAAAGCCGGGACAACAAGTCGATGTCACTGTGTCCTCTATCGGTAGTGCGAAAAGCCTGCGTGGTGGTACGTTATTACAAACGTTCCTAAAAGGTTTGGACGGTGAAGTATACGCAGTCGCGCAAGGTAATTTAGTCGTGAGTGGCTTTAGTGCGGAAGGTGCAGACGGTTCTAAGATTGTGGGTAATAACCCAACGGTCGGTCTTATTTCTAGTGGTGCCATGGTAGAGCGTGAAATCCCAAACCCATTTGGTCGTGGCGATTACATTACCTTTAACCTTCTGGATTCTGACTTTACCACTGCGCAGCGCATGGCAGATGCCGTGAATAACTTCCTTGGTCCCCAAATGGCCAGTGCCGTTGACGCGACTTCTGTTCGTGTTCGAGCACCACGTGATGTAAGCCAACGTGTGGCTTTCTTATCAGCTATCGAGAACCTAGAGTTCGATCCGGCTGATGGTGCGGCGAAAATCATTGTAAATTCTCGTACCGGCACCATTGTTGTCGGGAAACACGTTCGCCTTAAACCTGCGGCAGTGACGCACGGTGGCATGACGGTAGCAATCAAAGAAAACCTCAATGTGAGCCAACCAAATGGCTTCTCTGGTGGGCAAACGGTGGTTGTGCCGGACTCAGATATCGAAGTGAACGAAGAAAAAGGCAAGATGTTCAAGTTCGAACCGGGCTTAACGCTGGATGATCTTGTTCGTGCAGTCAATGAAGTGGGTGCTGCTCCTTCTGACTTGATGGCGATTCTGCAAGCGTTGAAACAAGCTGGTGCCATTGAAGGCCAGTTAATCATCATCTAATCGATTAGGAGAAAAAACCATGGTGAACAATCCTAACGATATTGGCTTTATTCATGACATCAGCTCCCTTGATACGCTTCGTCAAAAAGCGGTGAAAGAAGGCAAAGATGGCGAGCATGAAGCACTGCAAGCAGCGGCTCGTCAGTTTGAATCTATCTTTACTTCGATGATGCTGAAATCGATGCGTGAAGCCAACGAAGGCTTTGAATCGAATTTCATGAATAGCCAAAACGAAAAGTTCTACCGTCAAATGCTGGATGAGCAGATGGCGAGTAACTTGAGTGCATCGGGCTCGATGGGCCTTGCTGACATGATTGTGAAGCAACTAACCGTTGGTCAAGGTGATGATAAGAGTGAAACAGCCATGCGCGATGCGGCAAATAATGCAGTGGAATATCGTCGTGTGGATCCAAAGAAAGCACGTGAAATCGAGCAACGTTTAATTGAATCTGGCCAGTTGTCGCGTCCGGGCTCTCAGCCATCACGTTTTGATACGCCAGAATCTTTTGTTAACTCGATGAAGCCTTACGCCGACCGAGCAGCAAAAGCCTTGGGTGTGGAGCCTTCATTATTACTTGCTCAAGCCGCGCTAGAAACGGGCTGGGGGCAAAAGGTGGTTCAGAATGCGCGTGGTAGCAGTAACAATCTGTTCAACATCAAAGCTGACCGAAGCTGGCTAGGCGACAAGGTAACAACGCAAACACTGGAATTCCATGATAATACACCAGTGAAAGAGACGGCAGCGTTCCGCTCTTATTCGAACTACCAAGACAGTTTTAACGATTATGTACGATTCTTAAACGAGAACCCTCGCTACGAAACGGCACTTCAGCAAGGCGGTGATTCTGAGTCCTTTATTCGTGGTATTCACAGTGCAGGCTACGCCACTGACCCGAATTACGCAGACAAAGTACTGCAAGTGAAGCAGAAAATTGAAAGCATGTAATTCATATCGCTTTTGAATGCTAAACCTTCATTTGATAAGGCTTGCCATGGTGCAAGCCTTTCTTTTTTCCTAGGTTATTTCCTTTTAATAAACTGGCACACCTTTTGCTAAAAGTTCAGTATGTGATCGGTTCATTCCGGTTTTATTTCGTTTTTGGGGGCATGTATGGCGTCAGATCTGTTGAATGTAGGTACACAAAGTGTGCTTACTGCTCAGCGACAGTTGAATACAACTGGTCATAACATTTCTAATGCGAATACAGAAGGTTACAGTCGTCAGTCTGTTATCCAAGGCACCAACGATCCTCGCCAATTTGGTGGTTCTACCTATGGCATGGGCGTGCATGTGGAAAATGTTCGCCGCTCTTGGGATCAGTTTGCCGTCAAAGAGCTTAATCTTTCTACGACCAACTACGCTGCCAAGCTTGATGACGAAAAAAATCTCGACTTACTTTCGAGTATGTTGTCGTCGGTCGCGTCAAAGAAGATCCCTGAGAACCTTAATGAATGGTTTGATGCGGTGAAAACCATGGCAGACACCCCAAATGACATGGGTGCACGTAAGGTGGTGTTAGAAAAAGCTAAGCTGCTCAGCGATACCTTAAACGAATTTCACGAAACCGTTCGTCAGCAATCGGATGTGACCAACAAATCGCTCGATATGGGCATTGAACGTGTGAACCAACTTGCTGTTGAGATCCGCGATGTCCACCGTTTGATGATGCGAACTCCTGGTCCTCATAACGACTTGATGGACCAACACGAAAAGCTGATTAAAGAACTTTCTGAGTACACCAAAGTGACGGTCACGCCACGTAAAAACTCAGAAGGTTTCAACGTGCACATTGGCAACGGGCATACCTTGGTCTCAGGTACTGAAGCCAGCCAATTAAAGATGATTGATGGCTCACCTGATGTACATCAACGTCGTCTTGCTATGGTGGAAGGTGGCGGTATTAAAGCCATTAAGTCGGACGACATCGACGGAAAAATCGGTGCGATGCTGAAAATGCGCGACGAACATATTCCTCAAGTGATGGATGAGTTGGGTCGATTAGCGACCGCATTCTCGAGTGAAATTAACCACTTGCAATCACAAGGCTTAGATCACAACGGAAATGTTGGTGACCCGTTGTTTACTGATGTTAACTCAGAGCGCTTGGCGAAATCCCGTGTGGTCGCCGGCCCTCAATCAACCGCAGATATGGCGGTGTACATCAATGACATTAGTGCATTAAAGGGTGGGGAGTATTCACTGCGTTACGACGGTGACAGCTATGCGGTGACCAAACCAAACGGTGAAACCGTCAAACTGAATACTGATGCTGGCAATGCAATATACATTGACGGCATGCGTGTCGAAGTGCGCAATGAGCCCAAAGTGGGTGAGCATGTGCTGCTTCGACCAACCCGTAGTAGTGCAGCACAAATGAAAGTCGAAACCACTGATCCAAAAGCAATTGCCGCACAAAGCTATGAGGCATCGACAACCTTTGCCCAAGGTAACGCAAAATTCGAAATTATCGATGCGGGCGACCTGCGTGAATTTGAAGTGGTGGTCTCACCTACGGGCGATCAATTTGCCGTTACCGATACCAAAGGCAATGTGATTATGCCTCCGCAACCGTATCCGCCTACAGGGCCTGTTTCAGTGTCTTTGCCTAGTAATCACCCGAGTTACAAAAATGGCGGAGCAACGGTATTCGAGCTTAGCTCTGGTGCGCTGGCGAATGACAAGTTTACCGCTAACCTAGTCCCTTCTGAGGGTGATAACGGTAACTTGCGTAAGATGCAGAACATCCAAACTGACAAAAAGATGAACGGCAATGAATCGACGATTCTGAGTTTGTATTACAACTTGAATACGGACGTGGGACTTAAGACTTCAACTGCAACGCGTTTGTCAGACGTCGCTCAACTAGAAAGTGAAGCGGCACAAGAGCGTGTGGCGTCGATCTCGGGGGTAAACCTCGATGAAGAAGCGGCAAACATGATGAAGTTCCAACAGGCGTATATGGCCTCTTCTCGTGTGATGCAGGCAGCCAATGACACCTTCAACACCATCTTGCAGTTGCGATAAAGGAGGCCCTAGATGTTAACGAGAATTTCTAGCTTCCATAACTACCAGTCAGTGCAGAATGACCTGCGCCGTCAGGAAAACAAGGTACACCATAATCAGGAGCAACTTGCTTCTGGTAAGCAGTTGACCAAGCCGAGTGATGATCCACTTGCGACGCACTATATTCAGAGCATTGGCCAGCAAGAAGAGCAGCTAAAGCAATATCTTGATGCCATTGTTCTGGTTCGTAATCGACTAGAAAACCAAGAAGTGGTGATTGCCAACGCTGAGCAATTCACTGATGAATCGAAACGCATTTCGATGGAAATGATCAACGGTGCGTTTTCTCCGGAAGACCGCGCAGCAAAGAAGCGTGAGTTGGAAGAAATTGCGAATAACTTCTTGGCGCTTGTGAATACACAAGATGAATCTGGTAACTATGTGTTTGCGGGAACGAAACCAAAAACACAGCCATTTTTCCGCGATTCTGATGGCAGTGTCGTGTACACCGGTGACGATTACCAGCGCAAGATGAAGATCGCCAGCAATATGGAACTGGGCATTAATTATCCGGGGAATCAACTGTTCTCGGAGATACCCAATCCGTTTGGCGATTTTGAGCCGCAGTATGACTTGAAGGAAGGTTCTGAGCTCTTACTTGGTCAAGCGACCAATGCATCATCAGACAATGCCAACTACAAAGTCACGTTTGTCGACATGAGCAACGGCAAGTTTGGTTACCAGTTGGAAAAAGACGGCAGTATTGTTCAAGTGGATGACTATTCACCGGTCGACGGGATTCAATACGAAGGCGTCAATATTCAGCTTAAAGGGCAGGTGACGGCAGGAGATAGCATTGCGCTTGAACCACGTGAAACCTTTAGCGTTTTTGACGCGTTTCGGGAAACTATGTCTTGGTCAGACAGTTCAGTGTCGGATGCGTCAGCAACGGCAAAGCTTCACCAGATGACAGAAGAATTTCAAGCGGCCTTCGTTCACATGAACAAAGTCAGAACCGACTTGGGTGCTAAGTTGAGTACGCTCGATATTCAAGAGCAAAACCACGAAGATTTTAATTTGTCTCTGGCGAAAGCGAAGAGCAATTTTGAGGATTTGGATTATTCCAAAGCAGTGATTGAGTTCAGTGAGAACTCACGTGCGCTGCAAGCCTCACAACAGGCTTTTGGTAAAACAAAAGACCTGACACTGTTTAACTACATCTAAGACGTTCACAGATTTCAATCTGTTGTGATTGTGCTTTATTTTGATGCCTTATGTGCCAAGCCTTAAGCGCCATAAATAGAGCAGAACAAACATGACTGTCGAGCAGATGCGGCACGATTTTACCGAAAGCGGCAATGCGTAAAGTGGCAATGGTAGCGGCAACAGAAAAACAGTGAACCGATAGCAATACATGATGACCTTGCGTGGAATGAAAGCGCAGGAAAATAGAACTAACTTGTTGTTTATTTGTTCGTTTCTAAAAGAGTAAATAATGGTTAATAAGTTGGCACACAAATTGTATTGATGTTGGCAGAACAGACTTACGAGATTCTAAACCCTGCCTTATGGGCAGATTTAGCAAGTAATTTTTACGGTCAGTGCTTATCCAAATGAGAGTAAAGCTGGCCGCTTCGCAAAAGCTTGCGAACTCAAAAGGAGAGCAAAATGGCTGTAACAGTTAGTACTAACGTTTCCGCGATGACCGCGCAGCGTTATTTAAACAAGGCGAGCAACGAGCTAAACACCTCGATGGAACGCCTGTCATCAGGACATAAGATTAACAGTGCAAAAGACGATGCCGCAGGTCTACAGATCTCTAACCGTCTAACTGCACAGTCTCGTGGTCTTGATGTAGCAATGCGCAACGCAAACGATGGTATCTCGATTGCCCAAACAGCAGAAGGCGCGATGAATGAAGCGACGTCAGTGATGCAACGTATGCGTGACTTGGCGATTCAATCTTCAAACGGTACTAACTCTCCAGCAGAGCGTCAGGCGATCAACGAAGAATCATCAGCATTGACTGACGAGCTTAACCGTATCGCAGAAACAACCTCATTTGGTGGTCGTCGCCTATTGAACGGTTCGTTCGGTGAAGCGGCATTCCAAATCGGTTCAAGCTCTGGTGAAGCAATGATCATGGCGCTAACGAGCATCCGCGCGGATGACCAGCGTATGGGCGGTGTGACTTTCTTCTCTGAGAACGGTAAAGACAAAGACTGGGGTGTTGACCCGGCTAAAGCGGACCTAAAAATCACGCTTCCTGGCATGGGTGAAGACGAAGATGGCAACCCAGATGATCTAGAGATCAATATCAACGCAAAAACAGGCGACGATATTGAAGAGTTGGCAACGTACATCAACGGCCAATCTGATATGATCAATGCATCGGTAAGCGAAGACGGCAAGCTACAAGTGTTTGTTGCTCACCCGAATGTTCAAGGCGATATTTCAATCTCTGGTGATCTAGCGTCTGATCTTGGTTTGACAGAAGATGCAGTGCGTACTTCAGTGCAAGACATCGACATGACAACTGTACAAGGTTCTCAGAACGCGATTTCTGTACTGGACTCAGCGCTTAAGTACGTGGATTCACAACGTGCTGACCTTGGTGCGAAACAAAACCGTCTGAGCCACAGCATCAACAACTTGGCGAACATCCAAGAGAACGTTGATGCATCGAACAGCCGAATTAAAGATACGGACTTTGCGAAAGAAACCACGCAAATGACCAAAGCTCAAATATTGCAACAAGCAGGTACTTCGATTCTTGCTCAAGCAAAACAGTTGCCAAACTCTGCGATGTCACTATTGCAGTAGTTTACCTTGCCTGTGTTCAATACATTCAGACGTGGATGGGAATGCAGGCTTGTGGCAAGCAACTTTATAATAGAATGTGCGGCTCTCTCATCTCTCACCTGCCAATCATTTTCAATGTAAGGTTGCACCCGGTGTGCCGGTTATGTGTTCATTTCTCTTGATCTCCACATAGGCTCTGGCTACCAACCTAGCCCCAGTTCTCTCAAAGGAAAAGGGGCTTTTTCTTTTCTATCTCCTAAATAAAACCTTCTTCACCTTCATCTAACTCACTGCTTTTTAGTGGCTTTTGATTGTTCTTTGCTCAATTTAGAACGCTCGGCTTAAGCTGCAGAAACTTGAGGCCTTTTTTCTATTTTTCTTCAATTTTTCTAGTCAAATCTCGCAAATTCATTTTTTTTGATTTTTTCCTAAAGCTTCTGAAATCCGAGTCGTTAATAGAAGTAACTTTGAGAGAACTACTTGGTTTTCCGAGACGTCGGAAACCGCTACATCGGAAAATCAATTGGAGAAATCACCATGGCAGTGAATGTAAACACAAACGTATCAGCGATGACCGCTCAGCGTTACCTAAACAACGCAAACTCAGCACAACAAACTTCTATGGAGCGTTTGTCTTCAGGTTTCAAAATCAACAGCGCGAAAGACGACGCTGCGGGTCTTCAAATCTCGAACCGCTTGAACGTACAAAGCCGTGGCCTGGATGTGGCTGTTCGTAACGCGAACGACGGTATCTCTATTGCACAAACTGCTGAAGGTGCAATGAACGAGACAACCAACATCCTGCAACGTATGCGTGA
>NZ_MDAW01000158.1:35773-36431 GCF_002875385.1 Vibrio sp. 10N.222.52.B12
TAAACCGTATCGCTGAAACGACATCTTTCGGTGGTAACCGCCTACTTAACGGTACTTACGGCACTCAGTCTTTCCAAATCGGTGCGGACAACGGTGAAGCAGTAATGCTTAACCTAAAAGACATGCGCTCAGACAACCAAATGATGGGCGGCGTGAGCTACCAAGCTGAAAACGGCAAAGACAAAAACTGGAACGTTGCTGCTGATAAATCAGACATGAAAATCAGCCTAACGGACAGCTTTGGTCAAGAACAAGAAATCAACATCAGCGCGAAAGCGGGTGACGATATCGAAGAGCTAGCGACGTACATCAACGGTCAAACAGACTTAGTAAAAGCGTCAGTAGACCAAGACGGTAAGCTGCAAGTGTTTGCGGGCAACAACAAAGTGGAAGGCGACGTTGAATTCTCTGGCGGCCTATCTGGTGAGCTAGGTCTAAACGACGGTAAGAAAGTAACGGTTGATACTATCGACGTAACATCAGTAGGTGGTGCACAAGAGTCTGTAGCTATCATTGATGCAGCATTGAAATACGTAGACAGCCACCGTGCAGAGCTAGGTGCTTTCCAAAACCGTTTCAACCACGCAATCAGCAACTTGGATAACATCAACGAGAACGTGAACGCGTCGAAGAGCCGTATCAAAGATACCGACTTCGC
>NZ_MDAW01000159.1:0-33067 GCF_002875385.1 Vibrio sp. 10N.222.52.B12
CGAGGCGGACCATACATTTTTGTATCTGAAGGGAAAAGAGTACATGAGGCCAATTGTGATTACGGGTGGCCCAGGCGCCGGCAAAACGACCTTGTTGAATGCGCTCGGTCATTTAGGGTATGCGACGTTTGCTGAAGGCTCACGTATTTTGATAGAGCAACAAAGTCAGTTAGAAAATGGCATCTTGCCTTGGAGTAACCTACCCGAGTTTGCCAACTTATGTCTTGAGTTTATGGGTAAGCAAAAGTGTGAGTCGCTGAGTCATCAGGTGGCTTTTATGGATCGCGCGATTCCCGATATTGTGGCTTATCTGCAAGTTGGAGGGTGTCTCGTTGAGCAAGCCTTCTTAACGGAGAGTGCTGGGTACCATAGTCAGGTGCTAACTTGTCGACCTGAAGCATCAATCTATGTTCAAGATGAAGTACGCCCACACAGCTTTGAAGAAGCGCTTCAGATTCATCACGCCCTTGTCGAGACGTATGCTGAGCTGGGTTATGAAGTGGTTGAAGTACCATGGGGAACAATACCAGAAAGGGTCGAGTTTGTTCGAAGAGTCACAGGCTTAGTGGTCGAGAGCACAAACTAAAAGCTCCTCACGAAGAGGAGCTTGTAAAGGCTTACTTTTGATTCAGCTGTTGCAGGAACTTATCTGATTCTGCGATCGCGGCATTCATTTGTTTGATTGCGTATTGGATGTCTTTCTCTAGGCTAGAAAATTCACCTTTTAGAGAGCCAATCGCGCTCGCGTTTAGGTTGTGTTTTAAGTAAAGCGTGTTGTCGCGGAGTGTGTTGAGTACTGGCGTCATCTTGTCTTCAGCACGCTTCATCGCACTGAGCATGGTTTTGTAAGATGCTTTGGTCTCACGCAGCTTTTGTTCACTTGAGCGACGTAGCTTCGCGCTGGTGTACAAGTCTAGTTCGCCCTGCCACTCATCAAACAGCGCATCGGACACGTCTTCAATTGCAGCAATACGATCGCGCACATCTTGTGCTGCTTTTTCGCTGTCTTCGTATTTATCGTTTATGTTGTTATAGACGCTTTCCAGTTCACCACCATCAAAATTGGTTAAGGCAGAAAGTGCTTCGAGTGCACTGGTAAATTCTTCTTGTGCGTCTTGTTGTGATTCTTTGGCGTCTTCAACGCGATCAACCATGATGTCACGCTTGTGGTATCCCACTTGCTCCATCGCTGAATAATAAGCGGACTGACATCCTGTTAAAGTGAAAATTGATAGTACAATTGCTAATAAATAAGGCATTCTTATGTCCTCGACGCTAATTTATGGGATGAACTATGAACCAGTTATCAGAGAGTTACAAGGTGAGATTGACTAGGCTTGTGCCGGGGAGCGTCGCGTTTTCCAAATATCTTCTCAAACGAATGACGCACGATCGCGTCAACGTCAATGCTGGCTATCTAGCTTATATTACTTTGCTGTCTATTGTGCCGATGTTGACGGTACTTTTGTCGATATTGTCGAAGTTTCCGGTGTTTGAGAATGTGGGTGAAACCTTGCAAGGTTACATCATTGATAACTTTGTCCCAGCTTCTGGTGATGCAGTAAGAACGGCGCTGCAAGAATTCGTTTCGAATACAGGAAAAATGACTGCCGTGGGCGGTGCTTTTCTATTTGTTGCGGCTTTGATGTTGATTTCAAATATCGATAAGAACTTAAACTACATTTGGCGAGTAAAAGACAAACGCCGCCCTGTCTTTTCTTTCTCAATGTATTGGATGGTGTTGACCCTTGGTCCGATTTTGGTCGGCGCAAGTATTGCTGCGACGTCTTACGTGACGTCCCTTAAGCTGATTGAGAACGAAACGCTATCGGGCGCTTACAACCTGTTTTTGCGTTGGCTGCCTTTGTTGTTGTCCTTCTTTGCGTTTATGGGCTTGTACTTTTTAGTGCCAAACAAAAAGGTATACCTATCCCATGGTGCAGTTGGCGCTGCTATTGCTGCTGTGCTGTTTGAATTGAGTAAGAAAGGCTTTGCTTTCTACATTACCCAGTTTCCTTCTTATCAGTTGATTTATGGCGCGTTAGCGGCCATTCCAATCTTGTTTGTGTGGGTGTATTTGTGTTGGCTCATTGTTTTGATTGGTGCGGAAGTCACCGCGGCTTTGGGAGAAAGAGAGCACTGGAGTGATGACCTAGAAATGATACACTCGACGGCAGAATTGCAATTAACAGATGAAGGAAGCGAGAGTCGTGATAGCGCTAATCCAACGTGTCAGTGAAGCCGCCGTTCGCGTGGACGGTGAAGTTGTCGGTGAAATCGACCAAGGTCTACTTGTTCTACTTGGTGTAGAGAAGGACGATGATGAAGCAAAAGCAAAACGTTTGATGGAGCGCGTAACCACTTATCGAGTGTTTGAAGACGATGACGGTAAAATGAATCTCAACGTCAAACAAGTGAACGGTAAGGTGTTGGTGGTGTCTCAATTTACGTTACCAGCAGACACCAAAAAAGGCACTCGCGCAGGCTTTTCTCGTGGTGCACACCCTGCGGATGCAGAACGTCTGTATGATTACTTTTCTGATTTGTGTGAGCAAGAGCTACCGACGCAACGTGGCCGCTTTGCTGCTGATATGAAAGTGTCATTAATTAATGACGGCCCGGTGACTTTCTGGCTACAGGTCTAATCTGGTAACTCCAATATCATGGTCTAAGCTTTAAGCCCAAGCGAATTGAATTTGCTTGGGTGTTTTCTCCTAAGGCTTTCATTTGATTTGTACTTTCAAGGATTGATATGTTCAAACTCATAACTCCAAAAACAGAAAATCAGCTCAATAAGTACTATCAATTTCGCTGGCAATTGCTACGTGAACCTTGGCGTATGCCGATAGGATCAGAGCGTGATGAGTACGATGGCATGAGCCATCATCGCATGATTACTGACAGTCGTGGCCGCCCTATGGCAATTGGTCGTTTGTACATTACCCCAGATAATGATGGTCAGATCCGCTACATGGCAGTGAAAAATAACCGTCGTAGCAAAGGCATGGGCTCATTAGTGCTCGTGGCGTTGGAATCTCTGGCGCGTCAAGAAGGCGCGAAGCGTTTGGTGTGTAATGCGCGTGAAGATGCGATTGCCTTCTACGAAAAGAACGGTTTTGAGCGAAGAGGTGAACTGACCGATGAACGTGGACCGGTGCGCCACCAACAGATGGTCAAACACCTTGACCCAATGGCTGATGTACTTCGCCGTCCCGACTGGTGTACCGAGCTACAAGAACGCTGGGAAGCGCAGATCCCAATTGCAGATAAGATGGGGATCAAAATCAATCAATACACGGGTTACCAGTTTGAGTGTAGCGCACAGCTCAATCCAAACTTGAATCCGCATAACACCATGTTTGCAGGCTCTGCCTTTACTCTGGCGACATTGACGGGGTGGGGTATGACGTGGTTGTTGATGAAAGAGCGTGGTTTGCACGGCGATATCGTGTTGGCAGACAGTTCGATTCGCTATCGCCATCCGGTTGAGCAGAATCCTGTGGCGAGTACCTCACTTGATGGTATTAGTGGTGATTTGGACAGGCTTGCGTCAGGACGTAAAGCGCGCATTGTTATTCATGTGGTGATTTACAGTGGTGACGTACCAGCAGTGGACTTTGTTGGTACTTACATGCTGTTACCGAATTACTCTAAGTTACTCAGCTGTTAGTGTTTCTTGTGGCGCGTCTGTGTTTGTAGATGCGCCTTTTTCAGATGTTAGGTCACGGCCTTGCGGCGCAGCGTTAGTTTCTGCCGCGCTTTCTTTAACTGGACCTTTAGTCGAGTCTTCTTGATTAGAGATAAGTTGCTCTTCTGAGTGCTCCGTTGCGTGAGGCTCTTCCTCTTCGACCACTTCTTCGCTCAGTTCTTCTTCATGGTGCTCTAGATTAATTGCGTCAATCGTTTTGCTGCTTGTTACTTTCGATGAAGGCTTTTCTGATTCGATTGACTCAGTCTGCTTTGGCTTAATTGCACATTCATTGGTTTCGACGTCGCCACTCAATATGTCACCTTGAACTTTTCCACACACTTCTTTGAGCTGATAAATCACACCGCTCAGTGGGTTATTCGCCATATCAAACTCACCCGATAGGTTACCCGAAATGGCTTTGCCGGAAATGGTCACTGGTTGAAGCTTTACTTCGCCTCGCTGAGCTTGCAGTCGCAATGGGCTGAAAGTGACTGACTTTAGTGAATCGTCCGCTTGCGATTTCAAGGTGGTATCACGCAAGTTGGCTTCGACTTCTCCCGATAAGCTGTAAGAAAGCATGTTTTGATCGCCCGCCAATCCTTTTAAATCGAGACTTAAGTCAGAGAAGCCATTGACCGCAAGTGCTGTTGGTAAGTATGGGTGAAGTAATTGCAGGGGAATACCATCTGCATTGAGGTTTAGTGCCCATGGTTGACTGGTGGTACTGAGATCGATTTGCCCCAAGCCTTCGATATAGCCTTGCTCTAATGGCGCAAACAAACGTGTTAGCTGCCAGAAGCCATTTTCACTTTGGGTTGCGATCGCAGCATGCGATGAAAGGACTTGATCGTAACTGGCATTCACGACGCTTGCATCAAGCTTGCCATTCCAAATACCCCAGTGACCATTGCTGCGTTTTACTTCGAGCTGGTCACCCTCCAAATTCAAGCCAGAAAGCTGCCAGTAAGGTTGTTTGGATAACTGGATTACTTGACTGCGTTCAATCTCTAACTGCTTAACATCGACTTGCTGGAGCTTCTCTGTCGTTGTTTGCCACCAATCGGTTTTATCTCCTGGATGGATTGCCCATTTTAATCCAGTGATGGTGGCGTTGTTAATTTTCCAATGCTCTGGCTCAAACTCGCCTGATATCTGAACGGTACCCTGTTGCCAATCTAAGCTTAGTTCTTGCAGTTGAATGGCTCCTGGCTTGAATTGAGCATTCAAGCGAGGCTCAACCGCGGTTTGATCTTGGAAACTGACGCTGTCAGCTTGCAGAGATATTTGTGCTGTTGTATTCCACAATGACAATGGGAGAGATGCATCTTCTACCGACAATTCTAAATTCTGCCAATGCCAATCTCCGTATTCCACGTCTGCATTCAGTAGGTCGAGGCTGTTAATGTGACTTATGTTAATCGGTAGAGCATGCCATGGTTTCGCTAACAAGGATTGTAACTGAGTGTTGTTGATTTTGAGCCTGTCAACAGTGACATTCACCAGCGACCAACCTTGTGGATAGTGCTCACCTTGGCCTGAAATCTCACTGTCTCGCCAATTAAACGACGCGCCGTAAAGGGTGCTGTCCTGTGCTTTATAATCGACATCGACCAAAACATTGTTAAAGGTCTCACCATTCCAGTACCACTGCTCGGCAGACAGTTGGATTGCACCGAAAGGAACGAGTTGGTCCTTGCCATTCCATTGTGGATCTTGGATTTGTAGACTTAAACCATTAATACTGAATGCGTCATCCGCATAATCGAGGTTTTTTAGCGCCACCTGATGAAATTGGACATTTGTTAATTGAGGGAGAGTCGGCATGCCTTGTTGCAAGCTCAGACCATCAATAAGCAAACTATCGACAACCCACTTTCCATTGTGACGAACATCGGGGTTGAGCCAGACATCAACTTGTTCGATATAAGGCCATTGTTTATCTTTTGATGTGACGCCTTGCAGTTTCAGGTGGTAAGGAAATTCGTATTGGACACTTTCTGCTTGCAAAGGGAGCTCAGTCGACTCTGACAGCAGGTTCCAGGTTTGTTTGGAGTACGAGGTCGTCAGTAAGGCGATAAAAGCAGTTGGTACCGCGATCGCCAATACGAATATAAGAATTAGAATTCGACCTGCTGTTTTCATCCTTGCCAAAACCTGTGCGCAAAATAATGGTTAACCCAATGAAGAGATGTCTCTTGAGCAACCTAGATAGGCTTAAGCTTGTATCAATCTGGGGTGGGATTCAATAAAAAGCCCCTCAAAAGAGGGGCTTGACGATTATTTTTGTAGCTAAGTCACGCAGACTTCGTTGATGGTTTAATCCAACTGAGGTCCTGCTGCCACCAAAGATTGGCCTTCAGCATTGTCAGTGTACTTATCAAAGTTGTTGATGAAGCGTTCTGCCAAATCTTTCGCTTTGCTTTCCCATTGAAGTGGATCAACGTAAGTCTCACGTGGGTCAAGGATGCTTGGATCGACACCTGGAAGTGAAGTTGGCACCTCTAGGTTGAAGATAGGAATATGCTTGGTTTTCGCATCTTCAATTGAGCCGTCAAGGATTGCATCGATAATGCCGCGTGTATCTTGGATAGAAATACGCTTGCCGCTGCCGTTCCAACCAGTGTTGACTAGGTAAGCTTCTGCGCCAGCTGCTTCCATGCGTTTAACCAGTACTTCTGCGTACTTAGTTGGGTGTAGGGTTAAGAACGCTGCCCCGAAACATGCCGAGAAGGTTGGTGTTGGTTCAGTGATGCCACGTTCTGTACCGGCTAGTTTAGCGGTAAAGCCAGACAAGAAGTGGTACTTAGTTTGCTCAGGAGTTAGTTTAGAAACCGGAGGTAGTACGCCGAATGCGTCTGCTGATAGGAAGATCACCTTATTCGCGTGACCGCCTTTTGATACTGGCTTAACAATGTTGTCGATGTGATGCAGTGGGTAAGAAACACGAGTGTTCTCTGTCTTAGACCCATCATCAAAGTCGATAGAACCATCACTACGAACTGTAACGTTCTCTAATAGTGCATCGCGGCGGATTGCGTTGTAGATATCAGGCTCAGCTTCTTTCGATAGTTTGATGGTTTTCGCGTAACAGCCACCTTCGAAGTTGAATACGCCGTCGTCATCCCAACCGTGCTCATCATCACCAATCAGTGCACGTTTAGGGTCTGTAGATAGCGTTGTTTTACCTGTGCCAGATAGACCGAAGAAAATTGCTACATCGCCTTCTTCGCCCATGTTTGCACTACAGTGCATTGATGCGATGTCTTTCAGCGGAAGGAAGTAGTTCATCATGGCGAACATGCCTTTCTTCATTTCACCGCCGTACCAAGTACCACCGATCAGTTGCATGCGCTCTGTTAGGTTGAACACCGTGAAGTTTTCAGAGTTCAGGCCTTGTTCTTCCCACTTGTCGTTCGTGCACTTCGCACCGTTCATTACGACGAAATCAGGTTCAAACGTTGCCAACTCTTCTTCTGTTGGACGGATAAACATGTTTTTCACGAAGTGCGCTTGCCATGCGACTTCTGTAATCACTCGAATACTCAAACGAGTGTCTGGGTTTGCACCACAATAACCGTCAATCACAAATAGGCGTTTACCAGAAAGCTGGTTGGTCACGAGCTCTTTTAGATCGTCCCACACTTCTTTGTTGATGGCTTTGTTGTCATTTTTCACTGCATCAGAAGTCCACCACATGTGCTCTTCTGTGGTTGCATCTTTTACGATGTACTTATCTTTTGGTGAGCGACCAGTGAAGATACCAGTGTCTACGGCAACCGCGCCGAGTTCCGTAACGACACCACGTTCATAACCTGTCAGGTCTGCACGGGTCTCTTCCTCGAATAGCATTTCGTAGCTTGGGTTGCGAACAACCTCTTTAACGTTGTGCAGTCCGTGTTTGGTTAGATCAAGTGTTGCAGCCTTTGTATGTTCCATAACGGTCATAGGTGCTCCTTATAAGGATTTTTGTAGGGATTTTGTAATAATGTTTTAATTTTTATCTGCTCACCATGCTAGCAACGGGGCGGGGAGAAAACAGGGATGTAGCTCAAAAATTATCCATGATTTCAGTAAGGTTTTAGGTAACCCGTCACATATCGGTACGAATAGTTTATCGTGCGCGCAAACCTTTGCGCTAGGCCAAAAGAATTATTAATTACTTAAAATTAAGCGGTTGCTTTATTACGTGTGAGGCTAGGTATTACGAGGGTTAGATCACAAAAAGGCCAGCGTAATGCTGGCCTTTTGAAAGGTAAATTACAGGCTTGCTAAGCTATGAAAATTAATGCAAGGTTTTCTTTTCAGGAGCCGCTTGCGCATAGAGTTCGGTAATCTCTGATTCATCAAACGAGTATGACGTGCCACAGTAATCACAATGTAAAGAAACTGATCCTTCTTCGGCCAAAATGTCATTAATTTCAGCACGGTCTACGGTAATGATTGCTGCACCACTGCGCTCACGAGAACAACCACAATGGAATTCGACTGGTTGAGGTTCGTAAAGACGAACGGTGTCTTGGTTATATAGACGGTATAGCAGTTCGTTCGCAGGTAGCGTGAACAGCTCTTCGTTCTTCACTGTGTCTGTCAGTTGCTCTAGGTGATCGAAATCTTCTGGTGCACCAGTGCCGTCTGGCATGATTTGAATCATCATACCTGCAGCGTGTGCTTTACCTTCGTGTTCACCAGTGCGGATCCACAGACGCGTTTTTAGCTGTTCAGAGTTTGCGAAGTAGCCTTCAATAACTTCAGCTAATGTGTCACCTTCTAGGCCAACGACACCTTGGTAACGCTCGCCTTTTTTCGGTTCGATGGTGATCACTAGGTAACCTTTACCCATCATCTCGTGCAGTGTCGCGTTGTCAGCGATATCGCCTTCCCAACGTGCAACGCCGCGGATCTTTTGATCATGATCGCCATTGATGACTGCTAGAGAGACAGGGCCGTCACCTTGCAGCTGGATCGTGATTGAGCCTTCGAATTTCAAAGTTGCCGTTAAAAGTGTGGTTGAAACGAGTAGCTCACCCAACAGTTTTTGCAGCGCTGCCGGATATTCCTTGCTGGAGATAATACGTTGGTATGCTTCATCCAATTGTACCAACTCGCCACGAACTGAAAGGTCTTCAAATAGGTAGCGGTGTAAAACATTATTTGCCATGGAGTGCTTTCCTCGTCGGTAATTCCGGCGTTTATTGATGTTTGAACTTAATGATGTCGCGGCGCTGCTTTTTATCTGGGCGGCGTTCCGGACTAGGGTTGTGGGCGTTGAGTTTACGTTGTTTCGCGAACTCTTCGCGTTGATTAACACTGTCTTCAGTTTCGCGGTAGAGCGTTTGAGCGATGGGTGCGCCCATGCGACGATCAGAGATTTTTTCGATGATCACCGTTTTTTCTTCATTACCTTGACGAAGACGAATCTCAGCGCCCAACTCAACGATTTTACTTGGTTTGCTTCGTTGCCCATTATAGTGGACTTTACCGCCATCGACCATATTACGTGCGATAGAGCGGGTTTTATAGAATCTGGCAGCCCACAACCATTTATCTAGCCTTACGGCTTCATTTTCGGAACTCATAGAACTCGATGCTATCTAATCACTGCACTGATAGCGCAATGCTGGTGGATTATTCACCTACAGATGGTGCCAAGGCGTATTTTTTTCAAGGGAGTTGGCAAAAACTGCATAAGAAAAAGGTATGAAATATAAGTTGTGATATAGTTCACTGCTCTTTGTTGAGTAGTAATTTTATTGCAATTTTAGCAAGATAGAGTCGGCTGTCTTTATTTAGATTCAGGCTGACAGACGTAAGAATAAAGGAATCAATTCAGTGAAGCGTTTAGAGCTAAGTGCAGGATTATCAAGCAGCCCGCTACTGGCTCAGATCAAGTCCAACAATCATACCATTCAAGCGAAACTTAGTTTGCTACTTACTTGTCTATTTATAGCAATGACAGGTTGGATACTCGGTAAAGTGGTGTGGTTAGCAATGCCTCAAACTTCTGATGTGACTCAATGGAGACCGTCAGCAAGTGCTGTTGTGTCTGGTAATAAAAAAGACGCGATTGATTTCAATGCCCTCCAAAATGCCAACTTATTCGGAAAGTACACCGAGCAAAAGCCGGTCGTAGTAGAGCAACCTGTCGTGCAAGATGCGCCTAAAACACGCTTAAACCTAACGTTAGTTGGCGCGGTTGCGAGTAGTAACGCAAAAACCAGCTTGGCGGTGATTGCCAACCGAGGCAAACAAGCGACTTATGGCATCGGCGAAGAAATTGATGGAACGCGAGCAGAATTAAAAGCGGTGTTGGTGGACCGAGTCATTATTGACAACCAAGGCCGAGATGAAACCCTTATGCTTGAAGGGATTGAATACAAAAAGCTGTCTGAAACTCGTCAGGCAACTCGACCACAAGCGGCGAAGGCAAATAAACCTTCTGCTGTGGGGGAAAAGTTAGATCAAATTCGAGCGGAAATCGCAAAAGATCCGCAGAGCGTATTTAAGTACATCAACATTTCTCCGGTTAAGAAAGACGGTGGAATTGTCGGCTATCGCGTCTCACCAGGTCGTGATGCGGCTTTGTTTAATGATGTCGGTCTAAAACCTGGTGATATTGCGGTGCAACTAAATGGGATCGATTTAAGTGACCCTTCATCTTCAGTACAACTGATGCAAGTGATGAACGACCCGCAAGAACTGAATTTGACTGTGGACCGTGATGGTCAGCAGTACGACATCTACATCCAATTGTAATACTTAGGCAACCAGCGTAAGTTCAGGGAGACATACGTGAAACATTGGTTTAGCAAAAGTGCTTGGTTACTTGCAGGGACTCTTCTCTGCGCACCGGGTGCGATGGCGAACGATTTTAGTGCTAGCTTCAAAGGCACTGACATTCAAGAATTTATCAACATTGTTGGTCGTAACCTAGAAAAGACCATCATCGTTGACCCGTCAGTACGCGGCAAAATCGACGTACGCAGCTATGACGTTCTTAATGAAGAGCAATACTACAGCTTCTTCCTTAACGTGCTAGAGGTGTATGGTTATGCGGTTGTAGAAATGGACAACGGCGTACTTAAAGTCATTAAAGCAAAAGACTCAAAAACATCTGCCATTCCAGTCTTAGGCGACGGCAGTGCGAAAGGCGATAGTGTCATTACTCGCGTGGTCGCGGTTCGTAACGTATCGGTTCGCGAACTTTCTCCACTACTGCGTCAGCTGATTGATAACGCTGGTGCCGGTAACGTAGTGCACTATGACCCTGCTAACATCATTTTGATCACAGGTCGTGCCGCGGTCGTAAACCGCCTTGCGGAAATCATTAAACGGGTTGACCAAGCGGGTGATAAAGAAATCGAATTAGTCGAGCTACGCAATGCTTCTGCTGCTGAGATGGTTCGTATCGTTGAGGCCCTGAACAAAACGACGAATCAAAAAAGTACACCTGAATTCCTTGAACCTAAAATCGTTGCTGATGAGCGTACCAACTCAATCCTGATTTCTGGTGATCCCAAAGTGCGAGCGCGCCTTAAGCGATTAATTCGTCAACTTGACGTTGAAATGGCGACGAAAGGTAATAACCGCGTGGTTTACCTTAAGTATGCGAAAGCCGAAGACTTGGTTGACGTATTAAAAGGGGTGTCTGACAACCTACAAGCTGAGAAGCAAGCGGGTCAAAAAGGAGCATCAAGTTCACAACGTGGCGAAGTGGTGATTGCCGCTCACGAAGCGACCAACTCTTTGGTGCTGACTGCGCCGCCAGATATCATGATGGCGCTACAAGACGTGATTTCTCAACTGGATATCCGTCGTGCACAAGTTCTGATTGAAGCGTTGATCGTTGAAATGTCTGAAGGCGACGGCATCAACCTTGGCGTTCAATGGGGTAACCTAGAAACAGGTGCGGTTATTCAATACGGCAACTCTGGAGCGTCAATTGGTAGCGTAATGGTTGGTCTTGAAGAAGCAAAAGATCAAACTCGAACTGAATACTATACAAACTCAGATGGTGAACGTACGCCATATGACGTTACTGAATCTGGTGACTACTCAACTCTGGCATCTGCACTTAGCGGTGTAAATGGTGCAGCGATGAGTATTGTCATGGGTGACTGGACTGCGTTGATCAGTGCCGTCTCATCAGATTCAAACTCAAACATTCTATCATCCCCAAGCATTACAGTGATGGATAACGGTGAAGCGTCCTTCATCGTTGGTGAAGAAGTGCCTGTGATTACAGGCTCGACAGCCGGATCGAATAACGACAACCCATTCCAAACGGTTGACCGTAAAGAAGTTGGCATCAAACTTAAAGTCGTACCTCAAATCAACGAAGGTGATTCAGTACAACTGACTATTGAGCAGGAAGTGTCAAACGTTCTGGGCGCGAATGGTGCGGTGGACGTACGTTTCGCGAAGCGTCAGTTGAATACCTCTGTGATGATTCAAGATGGTCAGATGCTAGTTCTGGGTGGTTTGGTTGATGAGCGTGCGTTAGAAAGTGAATCGAAAGTGCCGCTACTGGGTGATATTCCTGTAATAGGTCAACTGTTCAAGTCGACTAGCACGCAAACAGAAAAACGTAACCTGATGGTATTCATCAAGCCAACCATCATCCGCGATGGTATGACGGCTGATGGCATTACTCAGCGTAAGTACAACTTCATTCGTGCAGAGCAGCTTTATAAAGCGCAAGAAGGCTTGAAGTTGATGGATGACTCTAAGATTCCAGTCATGCCTGAATTTGGTGAAGATCGTAAACACCCTGCTGAAATTCAAGCGTTCATCGATCAGATGGTAAAGAATAATGGTTGATATGTTAGACACAGCGCCAAGCATGCGCCGTCTGCCATTCAGTTTTGCCAACCGCTTTAAACTGGTATTGGAGACGGAGCACCCTGAGCGCCCTCCAATCCTGTATTACGTCGAGCCGCTCAATCCTGCGGCTTTGGTTGAAGTACGCCGTGTACTGAAACAGAACTTTATTCCTCAACCGATGGACAAAGAAGCGTTCGATAAAAAGCTAACTGAAGCTTACCAGCGTGATTCTTCTGAAGCCCGTCAGTTGATGGAAGACATTGGCGCAGACAGTGACGACTTTTTCTCATTGGCAGAAGAGCTGCCGCATGATGAGGACTTGCTAGAGTCTGAAGATGATGCGCCAATCATCAAATTGATCAATGCCATGCTCGGTGAAGCGATCAAAGAAGGGGCATCGGATATTCATATCGAAACGTTCGAGAAAACTCTGTCAATTCGTTTCCGTGTCGATGGTGTATTGCGTGAAGTCTTAACCCCAAGCCGTAAACTCGCCCCTTTGCTGGTTTCTCGTGTGAAGGTAATGGCAAAACTAGATATCGCAGAAAAACGTGTTCCTCAAGATGGTCGTATTTCTCTGCGTATCGGTGGTCGAGCAGTAGACGTTCGTGTTTCTACCATGCCTTCATCGCATGGTGAGCGTGTGGTAATGCGTCTATTGGACAAAAACGCAACGCGTCTAGATTTACACAGTTTGGGTATGACGCCATCGGTGCACGATAACTTTGGTCGCTTGATTCAACGTCCACACGGTATCATCTTGGTGACCGGTCCGACAGGTTCGGGTAAATCAACGACCTTGTACGCGGGCTTGCAAGAGATCAACAGCAACGAACGTAATATTCTGACGGTAGAAGACCCAATCGAATTCGATATCGATGGTATCGGCCAGACGCAGGTTAACCCGAAAGTCGACATGACGTTTGCGCGCGGCTTACGTGCCATTCTTCGTCAGGACCCGGACGTGGTGATGGTCGGTGAGATCCGTGACTTAGAGACTGCACAGATTGCAGTGCAAGCGTCTCTGACTGGTCACTTGGTAATGTCGACGCTGCACACCAATACGGCAGTGGGTGCTATTACGCGTCTACGCGATATGGGCATCGAACCTTTCCTCATTTCATCTTCATTGCTTGGTGTGCTTGCTCAACGTCTGGTTCGTACCTTGTGTTCGGACTGTAAAGAACCTTATGAAGCTGATAAAGAACAGAAAAAACTGTTTGGTTTAGAAGAGCATGAATCTCTGGTTTTACATCGTGCGACAGGATGTGAAGTCTGCAATCAGAAGGGCTATCGTGGTCGTACTGGTATTCATGAACTTCTGATGGTGGATGAGCAAGCTCAGGAGTTAATTCACAGCGAAGCGGGTGAACAAGAAATTGAAAAAGCCGTCCGTCAGCATACACCAAGTATTCGTAGCGATGGCCTAAGCAAAGTGAGCCGCGGCATTACCTCACTTGAAGAAGTCATGCGAGTGACCAAGGAAGCGTAATGGCAGCATTTGAATACAAAGCGCTGGATGCGAAAGGCAAGCAGAAGAAAGGCACAATTGAAGGGGATAACGCTCGTCAGGTGCGCCAACGCCTAAAAGAACAGGGCATGATTCCTGTCGAGGTGATGGAAGCTAAAGCAAAAGCGGCTAAGTCTTCAGGCGGGTCAGTCGGATTCAAGCGTGGTATCAAAACCGCAGAACTTGCACTGATCACACGCCAACTTTCAACACTCGTTCAATCGGGTATGCCATTAGAAGAGTGTTTGAAAGCGGTATCAGAACAAGCAGAAAAGCCGCGTATTCGTACTATGATTGCCGCCGTGCGTTCAAAAGTCACGGAAGGTTACCCTCTGGCAGATAGCCTGGGGGATTACCCGCATGTTTTCGACGAACTTTACCTTTCAATGGTTGCCGCGGGTGAAAAATCCGGTCACTTGGACACGGTGTTAGAGCGCTTGGCTGACTACGTAGAAAACCGTCAGAAAATGCGTTCTAAATTGCTGCAAGCCATGATTTACCCGGTGGTATTGGTGGTGTTTGCCGTTGGTATCGTCTCTCTGTTGCTCTCTTCTGTTGTTCCGAAGATCATCGAACCTATCATTCAGATGGGACAAGAGTTACCTCAATCAACGCAATTTCTTTTGTCTGCGAGTGAGTTTGTCCAAGAGTGGGGTCTGATCATCTTTATCGTGGTGGTGGTGCTCTTTTACGGGCTTAAACTGGCACTACAAAAACCGAACTTTCGTTTAGCGTGGGATAGAAAAATCCTTAGCCTACCGCTGATTGGTAAGATTTCTCGTGGCTTAAATACGTCGCGATTTGCGCGTACGCTATCGATTTGTACATCCAGTGCTATTCCGATTTTGGAAGGCATGCGAGTCGCGGTTGATGTTATGTCCAATCGTTACGTGAAACAGCAAGTTTTGGTCGCGGCAGATAACGTAAGAGAAGGTGCAAGCTTACGTAAAGCATTGGATCAAACTCGTTTGTTTCCACCAATGATGCTGCACATGATTTCTAGTGGTGAGCAGAGTGGTGAGCTTGAGAGTATGTTGACTCGTGCTGCGGATAACCAAGATCAAAACTTTGAATCTACGGTCAACATTGCACTTGGCATTTTCACTCCAGTATTGATCGCATTGATGGCAGGCTTGGTACTTTTCATCGTAATGGCGACATTGATGCCAATGTTGGAAATGAATAACTTAATGAGTGGATAAAATTCGAGTTAAGCTGTGTCTACTGATGATATAGCTTGAATCTAACTTTCGGAGATAATAATGAAATTTAAGCGTAGTAAACAACAAGGCTTTACACTTTTAGAAGTGATGGTTGTTGTGGTTATCCTAGGTATTTTGGCGAGTGTTGTTGTTCCTAACTTACTTGGTAACAAAGAAAAAGCAGACCAACAAAAAGCGATCACCGATATTGTTGCATTAGAAAATGCACTGGATATGTACAAGTTGGATAACAGCGTTTACCCAACAACAGACCAAGGTCTTGATGCGTTAGTAAACAAACCATCGAACCCAGAACCACGCAACTACCGCGATGGTGGCTACATTAAGCGTCTACCGTCTGATCCATGGGGCAATGAGTACCAATACCTAAGCCCTGGTGATAACGGTACGATTGATATCTTTACTCTAGGTGCAGATGGCCAAGAGGGCGGTGAAGGCCCTGCGTCGGATATCGGCAACTGGAACATGCAAGATTTCCAATAAGATAAAGTTCAAACCAGCACTAATGAAGCAAATGCAAAAACATCGTGGTTTTACATTAATAGAAATTCTATTGGTGCTGGTTTTGTTATCTCTTACCGCAGTCGCCGTAATAGCGACCCTGCCTACCAGTCAGAAAGATCTTTCCAAACAATATGCTCAAAGCTTTTTCCAGCGCTTACAGCTACTGAATGAAGAAGCCGTACTGAGCGGCAAAGACTTTGGTTTACGTGTTGATGATGTGAAATCCACTTACGTCTTGCTCAGCTTGACTCAAGATGGATGGCAACCATTGGAATTGAAACAGATTCCTAGTGAGACCAAATTGGAAGGCGATATTTCGCTGCAATTGGATCTTGGTGGTGGCGCATGGGACGATGACGATCGACTATTTGAACCTGGTTCTTTGTTTGATGAGGACATGTTTGCGGAAGAAGATGACAAAGAGAAAAAGAAAGTGAAGCCACCTCAAGTATTCATTTTCTCTAGTGCGGAAGTTACGCCATTTAGTTTGTCTTTCTTTCCTGAAGATGGCGACGCATTTAACGATGGTTGGCGCATTATTGGCAAAGAAACCGGCGAAATCTTGTTACTAGAGCCTGGTGAAGAATTGGAAGACGACAACAATGCGACATTCTAAGCAAAGCCGTATCGGTTCTTCTTCGCTTCATACTAGAGGCATGACGTTGTTGGAAGTGTTGGTCGCATTAGCGATTTTTGCGACGGCGGCAATCAGTGTGATTCGCTCGGTGAGTCAACACATTAATACTGTTAGTTATTTAGAAGAAAAAATGTTTGCAGCCATGGTTGTGGATAACCAAATGGCCAATGTGATGCTCTCGACTGAAAAACTCAAAGCCAAAAAAGGCACTGAAGAGTTAGCGGGACGAACTTGGTATTGGAAGGTAACTCCTGTTGCCACCGCGCAGCCATTGCTGAAAGCATTTGATGTCAGTGTCGCAACTGAAAAAGAAGCGAGTCCTGTTGTGACGGTGAGAAGCTATGTTGCGGAGTAATAAGCGATATAAGGCATCAAGTATGAAATCGAATCGAGGTTTTACCTTGATCGAAGTGCTCGTCTCGATTGCTATTTTTGCGAGCTTAAGCGTTGCTGCCTATCAAGTGGTCTCGCAGGTGCAACGCAGTAATGTGTTATCGCAAGAACGTACGCAACGTTTGAACGAGTTGCAACGTGCAATGGTGATGATGGATAACGATTTCCGCCAAATGGCCATGCGTCAGATGCGAACCAATGGTGAAGAGCCATCAAAGCAGTTGTTGTTTTGGTCGGAATACCTGCTTGATTCGGATGCGAAAGGCGTGATGTTTGCGCGTTTGGGGTGGCACAACCCTCAGCAGCAGTTCCCACGTGGTGAAGTCACGAAAGTTGGCTATCGCATTAAAGATGAAGTTCTACAGCGTGTATGGTGGCGTTACCCAGATACACCCGTTGGACAAGAGGGTATTGTGACACCGCTTCTGACTCAGGTCGAAGAATTTGATATGCGTTTCTACGATGGCAAAGCGTGGAAAAAAACATGGGAAAGTAAGCAAGAGTTACCGAAAGCGGTTTCTGTTGTTTTGAAACTCAAAGACTACGGTGAGATCAGCCGTATTTACTTAACCTCTGGAGGCAAGATCAGCGCCTCTGGGCAAGATGACTCATCCAATGATGAATCCTCCGGAGGCAATAATGGCTAAGCGACAACGTGGTGTAGCGCTTATTATTGTTTTAATGCTACTGGCGATTATGACGACCGTTGCAGCAAGTATGTCTGAACGATTGTTTTTGCAGTTTCAGCGAGGCGCGAACCAGATCAATTACCAACAGGCGTATTGGTATAGTTTGGGGGTTGAGGCGTTGGCTGAAATTGGTATTGAGCAGAGCTACGAAGACAGCGATACCATTAATATGAGCCAGCCTTGGGCAATTAAAGAACAAGTGTATCCGCTAGATTATGGTCAAGCGGCCGGACGCATCGTAGACAAACAAGCTTGCTTTAATATGAATGTATTAGCAAGTGTTCAGCCATCGGGTGACTCGACAAATCGTCCTTATTTGGTGCAAGTGTTCCAGCGCTTGATGGAAGAGATGGACGTGGAACCATACCAAGCGGAAGTGATTGCTGATTCGACTTGGGAATACGTCGATAGCGACAGCACAGTGCGCTCCGCTGCCGGTGTAGAAGACAGCACTTATGAGGCAATGAAGCCTGCGTATTTACCACCCAATGGCCTGATGGCTGATGCCAGCGAACTGAGAGCGGTATATCAAGTCACGGGTGACATTTATCAGAAGATCGCACCGATGATTTGTGCTATTCCCACAGATGATTGGCGTTTGAACGTAAATACTATTGAAGTCGAACAAGCGCCGATCTTAGTCGCGATATTTACTCCTGGCTTGAGTTCTAGTGATGCGGTGCAGTTAATTGAAAAGCGCCCTTTCGATGGTTGGGATAGTGTTGATGAATTTTTAGCTGAGTCAGAATTAGCTGGCTTGAGCGATGATGTAAAGAAAAATGCTAAAGGCTACTTAGGAGTCGATAGCTCCTTTTTTGAATTGGACGCACAAGTACTGGTGGATGAATCCCGAGTACGTATCCGTAGTCTTTTACAAAGTACAGATAGAGAAACGGTGACTGTCGTTCGCCGTCGTTTTGGAGGAATCAGTGAGCGAGTTTCTGACCGTTCGGCTGAGTAGCGAACAACAAAGTACCATTCCATGGTTGGTGTGGTCGACACAACAGCAAGACGTGATTGCCAGTGGTGAACTCGCCGGATGGGAACATCTGGATGAGTTGGCGTCTTACGCTGATCAGCGACAAGTGATTGCCTTGTTAGCCAGTAATGATGTTGTGCTGACAGAAGTAGATATCCCGCCGGGTGCTGCTCGTCAGTTTGATAGCATGCTGCCTTATTTGGTGGAAGATGAAGTCGCACAAGACGTGGATAACCTGCATTTCACAGTATTAGACAAGCAAGCAGAGAAAGCGCAAATTTGTGCTGTTGAGCGTGCTTGGGTTCAAACCATTTTGCAGCGTTTTTCCAGTCAAGGTATTGTAATTAAGCGTATCCTTCCTGATGTGCTGGCGTTGCCTGTGCATGAAGAAAACAGCTCTGCGGTGGCGTTGGGTGAGCAATGGCTAATTCGTCATTCCAATACTCAAGGTGCGGTGGTCGATGCGTCGTGGCTAGATTTATACCTTTCTGCTTATCTGCAAGCGAATGAAGGATGGAAACTTGATTGTTACAGTTCGATTCCTGAATCTTCACTCCCAGAGGTTTGGGTCGCAAAGCCTGAAGAAATGGCGATGGCACTACTTGCTAAAGGTGTTTCTGAAAGCAAGGTCAACCTATTAACGGGTAGCTTCAAGCCAAAATCGTCTTGGGGTAAGTACGTAAAAGTCTGGCAAAAAGCTGCTATCGCTGCGGGTGTGCTATTGGTTGTTCTTGTGGGGCAGCAATTGCTGGTGGTCCATAAATATGAGGCGCAAGCACAAGCCTATCGTGAAGAAAGTGAACGCATTTTCCGCCAAATTTTCCCGAACAAGAAGCGAATTCCAACGGTCAGTTACCTGAAGCGTCAGATGACCGATGAAGAGCGTCGTCTTTCTGGTGGTACAAGTGAAACTGCAATGCTGTCTTGGATAGCGGCACTGCCAACGACACTGGGTCAGGTTAAAGATCTGGAGATAACCAGCTTTAAATACGATGGCCAACGCGGTGAAGTACGCATTCAAGCAAGCAGTTCAGATTTCCAACCGTTTGAGCAAGCGCGTGTGAAATTGGCAGAAAAGTTCACTGTTGAACAAGGTCAGCTGAATCGCAACGGAAATGTTGTGATAGGCAGCTTTGTACTAAAACGTTTGTGAGGTGATGATGAAGAATTTAATCGCTCAGGCTCAAGCTTGGTGGAATAGCATCTCACAACGTGAGCAACGTTTGGTGATGGGTGGTGGTGTGATTGCCATTATCGGAATGATTTATTGGGGGCTACTACAGCCAATGAATCAACGAGCTGAACTCGCTCAGACTCGAATTCAGTCAGAAAAACAGTTGTTGAATTGGGTGCAAGACAAGGCTGATGATATTACTGCTCTACGCAAAAGTGGTGGAGTCAGCTTCTCTAATCAACCTCTGAACCAATTAGTTTCTTCTTCTGCTCGTCGTTACAAAGTGGAGCTGATTCGAGTTCAACCACGTAATGAAAGTGTTCAAGTTTGGATTAAGCCATTGGCATTTAACCAGATGGTAGATTGGCTGCGTTACCTAAAAGAACAACAAGGTATTGAGGTTGAATTTCTCGATATCGATCGTACAGACCAAGCAGGCATGATTGATGTGAATCGCCTGCAATTTAAGCGAGGTTAAGGTGAAGCGAGCAATACTTTACGTTGTTATATTCATAGCCTTTTTCTCCACAAGTTTGATTGTTGGATTGCCTGTTTCTTGGGTGCTTCAACAAGTACCGACGGTAAGAGGGTTAGAAATTCAAGATGCCCAAGGCTCTGTGTGGCAAGGCCGTGCTTCTAACATCAGCTGGCAGCGTCAAAATCTCGGTGAGGTAAATTGGGATTTCCAACTATCAAGCTTATTCACTGGTAAAGCGGAATTCGCCGTACGTTTTGGCCGTGGAAGTGATATGGACGTTCGTGGTCGTGGTTTGGTTGGCTATAGCCTAACTGGTGGTCCATACGCTGAAAATTTGGTTGCATCGATTCCGGCTGCCAAAGTAGTGGAGCAAGCGCGTATTCCTGTGCCAGTTGGCGTTGATGGTCAGCTTGAGCTCAATATCCGTCATGCGACTTACGCGACACCTTGGTGTAAAACGGGTGAAGGTACACTAGTTTGGAATGCGAGTGGCATTCAAAGCCCGCTCGGTAGCCTTGAACTTGGCCCTGTGATTGCCGATCTGAACTGTAAAGACAGCGTACTATCGGCATCAGGTGAGCAAAAGAGCAAGCAAGTGTCCGCAGCGTTTTCTGCCGAGTTGATGCCAAATCAGCGCTACTCTACCAAAGCGTGGTTTAAACCTGGGGCGGAGTTCCCATCAGGGATGAGTGACCAACTGAAATGGTTGGGCAACCCGAACGCTCAAGGTCAATACGAGTTTGATTACAAAGGGCGTTTCTAGTCAGTTTTAGAAACCATCCCATTATTGAAGAGCTGCTAATGTTCAGCTCTTTTTGCTTTTAGATCATAGTAGGCCAAACCTGTTATTCGCTGTACAGGAAATTCAGTTGGTTATTTGCTGTTTGTCTAAACTTCTGATTTTTAAGTAAATGGTATGTACATGTACAGCTGGGTGAGCATTTAGAACATGGTAGGCTAAATGCTCCTATCGCTGTACAAGAGATAAAAAGAAAGGCCACGAAGTCGATTCGTGGCCTTTTAAAATCTAGCTATGCAGTTTGGATTGTGATCAATCTTTGCGCTGTAGAATCTCATCCCAAGGCAAATCCGCATCGCCCAGTACGATGAAGTTCGGATTTTCTAACGTCTCGCGCTCGTTGTAAGACAGCGGCTCAAGTTGTGTGCTGAGAATACGTCCGCCCGCTTCTTCCACAATACACTGCGTAGCCGCAGTATCCCACTCGCCAGTTGGACCTAGACGTAAGTAACAGTCCACAGCACCTTCAGCGACAAGGCATGCTTTAAGTGCGGCAGAGCCGAGTGGAATTAAATCGTAGTTCCAAGCACTGCTCATACGACTGGTAATGCGGTTGATGTCTTGGCGACGACTGATTGCGATTGCGATGTTTTGTCCCGGTTGTTCATGTTTGTGGGTATGAATTTTCACACTCTCTGACATGTCTGGGATCTTCCATGCACCTTTGCCATTGTAAGCATAGTAAGTTACGCCAGAAACTGGACCGTAAACTACTCCCATGGTTGGCTTGTTGTTGTCGATCAGAGCAATGATGGTCGCGAAGTCACCACTGCGTGCGATGAATTCTTGTGTACCATCAAGAGGGTCAACTAACCAGTAACGTTCCCACTGTGCGCGTTGTTCTAAGCTAATGTCCGCTGCTTCTTCTGAAAGCACGGGGATATCAGGTGTCAGCTCGCTTAGGCGTTCTGTAATTAGCTTATGTGCTGCAATGTCGGCACTGGTGACCGGTGTCTCATCACTTTTGATGTAGGCTTCGTACTGCTTTTTTTCGTAGATATCTAAAATCAATTGTCCTGCACTACGCGCGATCTCGATGACTTGCGGGAGCAGGTGAGATAAATCTTTTGTCATTGGCATAAGTAATGGTCCTTTCTCACAATTATGGCTCGGCTCTTTGACCGTTATTGGTTTTGGTTGTGAGTGGTGTTTTGTAAGTGTTTTAGTGCCAACATCAACGCCGTGATGCTTCTTGCTTCACAAAAATCCAAGTGCGTTAATAATTCTTCGGCTTGAGCAAGTGGCCAGCGAACAATTTCTAATGGCTCTGGCTCATCACCTTCTTGTTTTTCAGGGTAAAGGCTTTGTCCTAAGAACAAGGTCATCTTGCTGGAGAAATAAGAAGGAGCAAGGATGACTTGTTTGAGTGGTGTTAGCGCGTTAGAGCCAAAACCAATTTCTTCTTTAAGCTCACGATTTGCCGCTTGATGCGGAGTCTCCCCTGGGTCAATCAAACCTTTTGGAAAGCCGAGCTCGTAGCGTTCTGTGCCTGCTGCGTATTCGCGTACGAGCAGTAAATCGCCTTGCTCCGTAACAGGAACAATCATTACAGCATCGCGCCCACTTGGCTTCATACGCTCGTAGGTACGCAACTCACCATTAGAGAAGCGAAGGTCTAGGGCTTCCACGGCAAACAGTTTAGATTGTGCGACCGTCTGACAAGAGAGTATCTCTGGTGGGGTCCTTTTCGACATAACGCCGGCTCCTATGTGTCGTTGACTCTTTAAAGCTAATGAGATTTCTTAATATATGAGAAGAAGGCTCGAGTTTCTAGCGTGATGATTCAGCTTCGTTCGATTGAAAACAAAAATGGGAAGCAAACGCCTCCCATTTTTCGTCAATGTACACTTTTACTGGCTCTCAAAGCCGAGTTCTTTTGAACGTTTAGTAGTAAGAGTGATCACCACGGTCATGTTCTGTTGCGTCGCGAACCGCTGTCAATTCACCAATGAATTGGTTCAGTAGTTCTTTCTCGATGCCTTCTTTTAGTGTCACATCAACCATTGAACAGCCGTTACAGCCGCCACCGAATGCAACGATAGCGATACCGTCGTCAGTGATTTCAACAAGGTTTACGTGACCACCATGACCTGCTAACTGAGGGTTCACTTGAGTTTGGATTACGTACTCTACACGCTCTACTAGAGGTGCGTCGTCAGACACTTTGCGCATTTTAGCGTTAGGTGCTTTTAGCGTCAGTTGAGAACCCATTTTGTCTGTTACGAAATCGATTTCAGCATCTTCCAGGAAAGGTAGGCTTAGCTCGTCAACGAAAGCAGAGAAACCGCTGTAAGGGATTTCGGTGTCAGTGCCTTCAATGGCTTCTGGTGGGCAGTAAGACACGCCACACTCTGCGTTTTGTGTTCCTGGGTTTACAACGAAAACTCGAATGTTAGTACCTTCAGGTTGTTGGCCTAAAAGGTTGGCGAAATGCGTTTGCGCAGTTTCTGTAATAGTAATATTTGACACGACGAATACCTGAGTAAATTTGTAGGCTATTGCTGCTATTCTACTCCTGTTACCGCCTTGGTCTAGTCTTTTTGATACTAAGGCATTGCCAAGCGATCTAGCCTGAACCAGGGGCAGGAGTTCTGCAGATGCAGTAAATATCGATGCTTTCTACGCCAACTTCAAGTAGTAAATGACATAATTGTCGGACGGTACTGCCTGTTGTGACAACATCGTCCACGATAGCAATGTGGGAAAAGTTTACCTCACCGTGTAGGGCAAATGCTGCTTTCAAATTTTGCTCGCGACCGGCTTTTTTATTTCCACGTTGAGATTGTGCGCTTTTGACGCGTTTAAAAACGCGATTGCGATAGTTGCTATTCAAGTGGTGCGCTAAATGTGTCGCCAAGACATGACTCTGATTAAATCCTCGCTTTAAGTAACGTTGCCAATGCAAAGGGACACTAGTAATGATAGGAGCAGGATGCTCGATTCGTTCCGCTAACAATTGAGTTAGGGCGGTAACATGCCAAGATTCACCATTATCCTTAAAACGTTGTACTTGATGAGAAAGGGGGAAATCATAATCTCCCAACGTATACAAACGTTGCCAAGGCGGTGGCTCTTTCAGGCACTCACCGCACTCCGTTGAGGTTTGTGACGCCTCCTCTGTCATCTTTAAACCACAGCGAGTGCACCGTTTGATGGGTGTAAGGTGTTCAAAACAATGGTCGCACCAACGCATTGGGTTTGGTTTCTGTTCTGTGGAGATCGGAAATCGACACAAACCGCATTGATTGCCAAGTACACGGTGCATGATGTTTTGCCATTGATCAGATAACATACAATCCATCCAAGGTGAGCGAGTCATCAGATTAAAGCTTGGAATGTCTAGTAAGGAATAAGATAAGTGGGAGAGAACGAGAACATGAGCACGAATTTACACTGGCAGTCGTTTGGTCAAGGACCAGATTTAGTGTTGCTTCATGGATGGGGTATGAATGGTGCGGTATGGCAGCAGACGGTCGAGTCTCTTCAACCTTATTTCCGAGTGCATGTGGTCGATCTTCCGGGGTACGGACACAGCGCAGAATCTCACGCTGAAGACTTAGCAAAAATCGCTGACCTTATTCTGCAAGACGCGCCAGAAAAAGCAGTGTGGCTTGGCTGGTCACTAGGTGGCTTGGTGGCAACCCACATTGCACTTAATGCACCGCAGCGTGTGAGCAAGTTAATCACGGTAGCCAGTTCACCAAAATTTTCTGCTGAACGCCCTTGGCGTGGCATTCAACCTAACGTATTGACCGCATTCACCGATCAATTGCTGGAAGACTTCTCGGTCACGATTGAGCGCTTTATGGCGCTGCAAGCGATGGGCAGCCCGTCTGCGCGCAAAGACGTAAAACAACTCAAGCAAGCCGTACTATCACGTCCACAACCAAACCCTGATTCATTGTTGGTTGGTTTGAACATTCTTGCCGATGTGGATTTGCGCGATGCTTTGGCTTCCCTTTCTATGCCGATGCTACGCCTTTATGGTCGACTTGATGGTTTAGTGCCAATCAAAGTGGCAAGTGACTTGAGTGAACAGTTGCCAAGTTCTCAGCAGTTTGTTTTCAACCAATCTTCCCACGCGCCGTTCATAACCGAACATGAAGCGTTTTGTCTCCAAGTGCGAGAATTTGCCGCTTAATTAGCGAGTCTACAAACCTAAGCGAATAAAACCCTAAAGCTGTTTAAAAATTGGTCGATATAAGTTTTAGTAAACTCTTCTTGTAGGAGGAGTTTGCTGTATTGACGAGTTGGGCGACTCTGAGGAGGGTTCGCAATGATTGTGTCACCGGCTAACGTAAGCGTGCCACTGATCGCCCCATCCGTTAATGTGCAGACGGAACAAGCTGCTCGTGACAATAAAGTCCGAGAACCTGTCACGCCAACAGTCGCACTGGCAAAAAACAATGCGGAGCGCAAAGTAAAAAGTGATGAGAAGCGGCGACGCCAATCCTCGTGGGACCCATCGGAGCATCCAGGTTACGAAGTGGAACCCGAGGTGGATACCCGTTATCACGAAGAACCTGAAGACACGCTAGAGCGTCTCTTCGGTTTGCTTGCGCTCAAGAGTTACAGCGAAGATCAGGGTAAGGGCTACGCGATACGCTTTCGATTACCTAAGCGCATTTTGGATGCTGCGGTCAAAGAGGGATTGATGGAAAAGCGCAGGAAGGTGATTAAGTTTCATTATGGTCACTCGGTCGCGCCCCATACACCGTCAGAAGTGATAGCAGTATTATGACGACTCAATATCCTACTCAAACAAAAACGCTCCAAGCAGATTCACTGATTGGAGCGTTTTCTTTTTAGTTGTGAAAATTCGTTAGTGGTGAAGTCTCGTTATTAGTAGTGAAGCCTTGGCGAGATTACTTTTTCGCTTTAGCAAACGCTGCGGCAAAAGCACCGCCCATCGCGTTGTTAGATGACGAGTCATCACGGCGAGGTTGACGACGCTGCGGTTGGTCATTACGGCGCGGCGCTGCTGATGAGCGTTGGCTACGGTTGTCTTGACCCGGTTCGTCGTTCATACGCATTGAGAGACCAATACGCTTACGCTGCACGTCCACTTCCATTACTTTCACTTTAACGATGTCGCCCGCCTTCACCACTTCACGTGGATCAGACACAAAGCGATCTGTCAGTGCAGAGATGTGTACTAGACCATCTTGGTGAACGCCGATATCAACGAAGGCACCGAAGTTGGCTACGTTCGATACTACGCCTTCTAGGATCATACCCGGTTCCAAGTCAGAAACTGAGTTTACACCTTCTGCAAACGTCGCCGTTTTGAATTCTGGACGTGGGTCACGGCCCGGTTTATCCAGTTCTTTGATGATGTCAGTAATGGTTGGCACACCGAAGTTATCGTCAGTGTAATCGACAGCATGCAGACCTTTTAAGAAGCTTGAATCACCAATCAGTGCTTTGATGTCTTTGCTGTTCTTTTCAGAAATCGCTTTTACCACTGGGTACGCTTCTGGGTGAACTGCAGATGCATCAAGTGGGTTCTTACCATCCATGATTCGTAGGAAGCCAGCACACTGTTCGAATGCCTTAGGACCCAAGCGAGGCACTTTCTTCAAGGTCGTGCGAGCTTCGAAACGACCGTTTTCATCACGGAAGTCGACAATGTTCTGCGCGATGGTGCTAGATAAACCCGCTACGCGTGTCAGTAGCGCTGCAGAGGCGGTATTCACATCAACACCCACCGCGTTTACACAGTCTTCCACAATCGCATCTAGGCGTTTTGCCAGCATAGATTGGCTAACGTCGTGCTGGTACTGACCCACACCGATCGACTTAGGATCAATTTTCACTAGTTCAGCCAGTGGGTCTTGCAGACGACGAGCAATCGACACCGCACCACGCAGAGACACGTCCATATTCGGAAATTCTTTCGCTGCAAGCTCAGACGCAGAGTAAACTGATGCCCCCGCTTCACTCACGATAATTTTCTGAACTTTCAGGTTGCCACGTTTGATGACGTCTGCGACAAAACTGTCGGTTTCACGTGAAGCCGTGCCGTTGCCGATAGCGATCAAATCCACGTTGTACTTGCGCACCAACTGATCAACGACTTGCGCTGATTTGTCGTATTGCTTTTGTGGTGGGTGAGGGTAGATGGTTTCGGTTGCAAGCACCTTACCAGTCGGATCGACAATAGCGATTTTAGAGCCCGTGCGCAGGCCAGGATCGAGACCAAGTGTTGCACGAGGACCTGCCGGTGCTGCCATCAACAAGTCTTTTAGGTTGGTGGCAAATACTTCAATCGCTTCGATTTCTGCACGCTCTTTCATTGCGCCCATTAGCTCGGTTTCCATGTGCATCGATACTTTGATGCGCCATGCCCAGCTAATTACTTGCTTACGCCACGTATCCGCAGGTGCGCTGCTAAGCGTCACGCCGTAGTGGTCAGCGATAATTGTTTCGCAGTAAGACTGGCGAACGCCTTCTTCCTGTTCTGGATCGGCATTCATTGCCAATGTCAGGAAGCCCTCGTTACGACCGCGTAGCATCGCCAGTGCGCGGTGCGATGGCACTTTGCTTAGGGCCTCGTTGTGGTTGAAGTAGTCTTTGAACTTCTCACCTTCTTGCTCTTTGCCTTCTACGACACGAGCACCCATTTCTGCACTGCGGTTTAGATGAGCGCGGATTTTCTCTAGAAGATTCGCGTCTTCAGCGATGCGCTCCATGATGATTGCGCGAGCGCCATCCAGTGCGGCTTTGGTGTCTGCCACGCCTTTGTCTGCATCAAGGTATTTGCTTGCTTCGCTTTCTGGCTCAGTTTGCGGATGATTCCAAAGCTGGTCTGCGAGCGGCTCAAGACCGGCTTCAATCGCGATCTGACCTTTGGTACGACGCTTTGGTTTGTAAGGTAGATACAAGTCTTCAAGACGAGTCTTGCTGTCTGCCTGAGTGATTTCTTGTTCTAGCTCTGGCGTAAGTTTGCCTTGCTCTTGAATCGACTTCAGGATGGTTTGACGGCGATCGTCCAGCTCACGAAGGTAAGACAGACGGCTGTCTAGAGTACGCAGTTGGGTATCATCAAGACCGCCCGTCACCTCTTTACGGTAACGTGCAATAAATGGGACCGTGTTACCGTCATCGATAAGGGTTACAGCAGCGTTGACTTGCTCAGGGCGAACATTCAGCTCTTGAGCAATCATGCGACAGATAGCTTGGCTCATCCGTGTATTCTCTTTAATTCTGTTTGGGTATTGGTTGTGTATAGAACATTGGGGCCATTCATGGAATTTGCAATGTTTTAAACTAGTAACGCAAAAATTTACCGAGCGCTGGTGGACATCAGTCAGATTTGTGTCAAAACTGTAATTAAATTGAGAACTTATACGTTTGGTTATCGACTAACCCCTGTACCTTAGCTCACACGGAAAACAATGATGAAGAAAATGTCTTTGGCTCTGGCGCTCTCAGGTGCCTTATTAGCGGCACCGCTCGCGTGGTCACAATCTCTCTCTGCAACAACCCAAGATCCAATCTATCAACTTGATGACAAACTGGTACTAGGCCGTGTTGAAAGCGTGTATTACAGCGACATTCCAGAGCTAAGCGATGTGCCGTTCATCGGTAAAATTGATACCGGTGCCGATACGACATCGATGCACGCAGAAAACATCCATGTAAGCAGTACCAACCCAGAATACAAAAACTTAAAAGATAGCAAGTTGATGTGGGCAATCATCGATGACCTTGGAGGAACTAAAGCGAAGTGGGATGCAGACAGCTTCAAGCCTTATCAAGTGAAAGTGACGTTCACTCTTCATCACCCATACACCGGTAAAGAAATTAAGATCACCGATGATCTTGAACGTATCAGTGCGATCCGTAGCCGTACCAGTGAAAAACCAATTTTGCGCCCGACGGTAAAAATGCCGATGACCATTGCAGGGCATACTGTGGACACCGTGGTGAACCTAACCAAGCGTACTCAATTCTCAGCGCCGATTTTGATTGGTAAAACTTACCTTGATAACAATGCGTGGGTGTTTGCTGGCTACGATTATCTTCAAGAGCAACCTAAAGCCCAGATGATTGGTAAAAAAGAAACGGTTGAAGTCGAAGGTGTGCCATACAAAATTAGCATCTCAACCACCAGTCGTTACACCAATGTGCATGCTTTGAATATCAAAGTAGACGAGAAGAAAAAACAGGTTTCGTTCACCTTAGAAGGTGAAAACGGTAAACGTCATCCAATGACTCTGCCATTAGTGCGTATGCTGAAAACAAGTAAAAGCGAGCGCCCTTTGGTTTATTTACCTGTCAAAGTGAGCGAAACCGAGACTCAGCAATGGTTGGTGTACCTACGTGACCGCAGTGGTTTCAGTTCGCAAATTCGCTTGGGTAAGGATGTTGCAAGCCAGCACTTTGTGATTGATACCGATAAAGAAAATCTTCTCGGCGGGGTTGAGAAGTCTTTTAAGAGTGCATTGAAATCGAAACCGCTGGTTATCTCGCCAGAGGAATCCGTCAATATTGATGGCTACGTCTTGTCTGCGTATCCCACTTTTGCGGTGAAGACACCACTGATGCGTGTGGATGGTTTTGAATTGACCGAAAAAGACAAGAAAGAAGTCGTGACCTTCTATCTCCCGAATGCAGAAGGCAAAGAAGAGAAAATCACTAAACGCGTATTGAAGAAGCTCAAGGTAGGTGACTCAGTACGCCCAGTAGTGGAAGGTGAGTTCCTATTTGGTGACGAAGAGAAGACCATTGATTTCGCCATTGATGTGTTAGAGAAGGACGACCAAGAGCAACCATTTTTTGTCTTTGGCCACAACATGGCAAAAGGTGGTGTGCTTCTGAATACTCGTGCGGATCATTTGCTGGATGCAAAACCGCTGTTCAAAGCGGGCCATATTGAAGTGGCGGAAGTGGAAGGTATGTCATTCCCTGTGAAGTTGGATACAGGTGCGGATGTGAGCTCGATTAATGCCAAGAACATCAAACAGTTCAAGAAAGATGGCAAAGACATGGTGAGCTTTACCTACGAGAATGACAGCGGCATGAAGAAAGAATTTACCAAGCCTGTTGTCGACGTGATGCGCATTAAAGCCAAGAAAGGTGAGAAAGCCAACGTACGCCCTGTCGTGGAAATGCACGTCAAGTTGGGTGAGTTAGAGAAGAAGATTCGCGTTAACCTGCAAGACCGCAGCCGCTTCCATTACAGCATGATTCTGGGTAAGAACTTCTTGAAGCACGGTGCGATTGTTGCCAGCGATACCAACTACATTGTGACCGAGAAGCCTGACTACGAAGAGTAACCTTCAAGGTTGATATCCAAAACGTAAAAGCCGCACTCTTAAGTGCGGCTTTCTTTTTATCGTGTAACTCAATCAGTTTTCTTTGCCTTGGTAGCGAATACTATTGATAAACCATTCTTTGTAGCCTTCCGGCGTTCTTACTGCGAATTCGTCATCGACTTCTTTTTTTAGAAGCGCACGAGCCATTGGGGAATCAATCGAGATATAGCCTTTTGCATCACCATAGATTTCATCGGGACCAACGATGCGGAAACTCTTCACATCGCCCGCTTCGTTCTCAATTTCCACCCAAGCACCAAAGAACACTTTGCCTTCTTGCTGAGGTGAGTAATCCACCACTTTGACTTGCTCTAGACGCTTGCGTAAGTATCTGACGCGGCGGTCAATTTCACGCAAGCGTTTTTTGTTGTACTGATATTAGTACTATTTAGGAAAGCATACTAAAACTGCATATATTCACATCATTGATTACGTTTAGTTTGATAATTATGAAACTGGCGTTTGTGAGAACTATAAACTATATACTAATTGGTATATTAAGAAATCCTTAGTATTGGTTGAATTGTGAACTCCTAGGAAGGTGCGAAATGTCTGAAAGGTTTATGAGCTATGAGCAAGCTAGTAAGGCGGCAGTTAAGCTGAAGATAAAGTCAGCAGAAGAGTATAAAGAGAGATACGAGCAAGAGAAGAAAGACGAGCCTTCACACCACACTAATGCGTCAAAAAAACGGAAATAAAGGGATGAGGTGAACTATGATTCGTGATAAACGATGGACAAGTTGGCGTGAGTTTTTGGAGAGCAGTGGTCGACTCTCCGATTGTGATGATCGGGAATGTAAGAATAAACAGCAGTTTAAGCATCTACCTATAAATATAACCCGTTATTACGCCAAGAACTGGACTGGATGGCGTGACTACTTCAAACAAGCAAAGAAATGAGCTTCGTGCTCAAGCGCTCAGTGAACTACAAAGCTGGGACAAGCCAGCTCTCATTTCGCTTTCCTGCGCTTTTTACTGAAAATGGTTTGCTGATTTCTCACTTGAGGTTTTTGCATGAGAATCGCAACAAATCTCAGTCGTGGCTAGAGCGTAATACCTTCGCTGTAGAACTTCTTTTAAAGTACATAGAGCGACAGGTATCAAGCTTCTCATCGGCTACAGATCTACTAAGAGCTTTTGTCGAAGCGTTACAGTTCGGAACTATTCAAGACGGACGAGATCGTTCAGGTCTATTCTGGTCTCCTCGAAGAAATGAGGACGTAAATGTTCTTCTTCGACATATTACGGATTATTGCGACTACCTCGATACTATCCATGGCACTGACTTGCCCAAGCTAAACCCCTTGAGGAAAGCAACTCATGCAGAAGAGCGTTTGCAATGGTGTGCCTACTACAGGAGGCACCGTCGTAGTTTTCTGAATCACTTAGCTAAACAACCCCGACAGCAATTTTCAGTCGCTAGAAAGGTTCGTGGACCTGAGAGGCATCTAGTCGATATCGAAGTGGTATACCGGTTTCCAGAAGATCGAATTGAAGACTTACTGCTATATGGGTTTGTTTCTGCTTCAGGGGAGCCGGATTATGGTAGTCAGTTAATCGTAATGTTGATGCATTATGGTGGACTACGATTGTCAGAGTGTTTCCACGTATTTACCGATGATATATCAATAGACCCACAGTCAGGTGCAGCTCTTGTATCGGTTTTCCATCCTAGTGATGGAAAGTCTCCAGATGAACGTTTCAGTAAACGAAATGAATACTTGGTTAATAAATACCGACTGAATCCACGGAATGAGTATCCGAGAAGCCATAGGCTCTACGCTGGCTGGAAAGGACCTTTGCTTACAAATCGCAATCTGTCTTTTGATGTCATGTTTTATCCACTAAGTAAAGCCGTTGAGTTCACTCTGTTACTACAAAAATACCTTTCGGTTAAGCCAGCTTTAGAATCTCCTTTCCTATTTGTTAACTCAAAAGGCGATACTGAGAGTAAAAAAAATTTCAATCAAAAACACAATCGAGCAGTTAAACGAATCGGACTCGAACCTTCCAAATCGCTAGGGACGACCCCACATGCACATCGACATTCCTACGGCTATAGATTAAGCCAAGGAGGTTTCTCTCAACTAGAAATTCAAAAAGCGATGCATCATAAAAGCCCTGACAGTTGCTTGGTTTACTTGACACCTTCTGACGACGAGGTTCGTCAGCAAATGAGAGGCGCTCACTGATGAAAAAATTCTACAAAACTATAAATCATGCAAGCGAAGCGGCGATAGGATTGGGCATTCAATCGCAGCCGGAATATCTGCAGCGATACAAAGAAGATGAGCGCCTTCCCTCGAATCCAAATCGGACTTATGCCGCTGACTGGGTTGATTGGTTTAGTTTTCTGGATAAAGAGAAGCGGTCTTTGTATTCGACATATGCAGAGGCCAGCAAAGCGGCGATAGGATTGGGCATTCAATCGCAGTCGGAATATTCGCAGCGATACAAAGAAGATGAGCGTCTGCCCTCGAGTCCAAATCAGATTTATGCCGCTGACTGGGTTGATTGGTTTAGTTTTCTGGATAAAGAGAAGCGACCTTGGTATCCGACATATGCAGAGGCCAGCAAAGCAGCGATAGGATTGGGCATTCAATCGCAGCCGGAATATAAGCGGCGCTACAAAGAAGATGAGCGTCTGCCCTCGAGTCCAAATCAGATTTATGCTGCTGACTGGGTTGATTGGTTTAGTTTTCTGGATAAAGAGAAGCGGTCTCGGTATCCGACATATGCAGAGGCCAGCGAAGCGGCGATAGGATTGTGCATTCAATCGCAGCTGGAATATCTGCAGCGATACAAAGAAGATGAGCGTCTTCCCTCGAATCCAAATCAGATTTATGCCGC
>NZ_MDAW01000159.1:33115-33258 GCF_002875385.1 Vibrio sp. 10N.222.52.B12
CGACCTTGGTATCCGACATATACAGAGGCCAGCGAAGCAGCGATAGGATTGGGCATTCAATCGCAGTCGGAATATTTGCAGCGATACAAAGAAGATGAGCGTCTGCTCTCGAGTCCAAATCGGATTTATGCCGCTGACTGGGT
>NZ_MDAW01000160.1:0-34167 GCF_002875385.1 Vibrio sp. 10N.222.52.B12
CGCTTATCCGCGATGAACCTATTTTTTTGCCGCTCATTACAGAGTTACTAACCCATTGTCTTAATTAGAATTAACTAACGTTCTAATATTCACAAATTCAATGTTAATCATATCTGTTGATTTTCTTTTGAGTAATCACAGATTAAAACAATGTGCCACAAACGAACTTCTCAACCGCAAAACTTATCTCCTATTTTATAAAACTCACAAGAGGTCATACCACAAGGAGATCGTTTTGAAACTCAGATTCATAACAACAATGCTTTTCGTTTTAAGCACCCTACCCTTTGCATCCGCCAACGCCAGTGGGTACACGGAGACTAAATATCCCATTGTTCTTGTTCATGGGTTGTTTGGCTTTGATACCTTGGCCGGTGTCGATTACTTCTATGGCATACCACACTCTCTGACCAAAGATGGCGCAACGGTTTATGTTGCCCAAGTATCTGCGACCAACAGCAGTGAAGCTCGCGGTGAGCAGCTATTAGCACAGGTTGAAACGCTGCTTGCTGCAACAGGCGCACAGAAGGTCAACTTGATTGGACACAGTCACGGTGGTCCAACAACACGTTATGTCGCCTCCATACGCCCAGACTTAGTAGCATCCGTTACCAGTATCGGAGGAGTAAATAAGGGCTCTAAAGTTGCAGATATTGTGCGCGGTACGGTGCCTGAAGGCTCTATCAGTGAAGGCGTGGCTGTGAAGTTGGCAGAAGGGCTCGTGACATTGATTAACCTACTTTCTGGTGGCACAGACCTCGACCAAGATCCATTGGCCTCTTTAGAAGCTCTAACCACCGAAGGTTCTTTGGCGTTCAACCAGTATTACCCAGAAGGTATCCCTACCAGTGAATGCGGAGATGGTGACTTGTTGGCATCGAATGGCGTGTATTACTACTCATGGACGGGCTCTTCGAACTTTACCAATCTATTTGACCCTACTGACGGCGCAATGGTCGTCTTAGGCTTGGCATTTGATGGTCCGAACGATGGCCTTGTCGGGGCATGCAGTACTCACCTAGGTAAGGTGATTCGAGACAACTACAAGATGAATCATCTGGATGAAATCAACGGATTGCTTGGTATTCATCACTTGTTCGAAACTGACCCAGTCACACTGTATCGTCAGCATGCAAATCGCTTGAAACTGCAAGGTCTATAAAAAGGAACTTATCATGAAGAATGCCGCTCTTGTCATTGTGCCCGTTGTATCACTCATTAGTGTAGGAGCGGTTTATTTGTATCAACCTCAGTCAGCGCAGCCAATAAAGGCGCATTCACAACAAGACACTACAGTTGATCTTTCCTCCCAGAAAGACTTCTTTGAGTACTCATTGAGCAGTCTTGGGGAGCAAAGCCTTGCAGAAACCAAAGCCAACGTAGAAGCCGGAGAATCACAATCAAATTCACTGGATATCAACGCAGAATTGTTCGAAACCTACCTCGCCTACAAAGAAGCGTTATCCAAGCTAGAACCGTTTGAAGGAAATTCATTGTCATTGATGGAGTTGAAACAACTGAACAACGCCATCTTGTCGATGCAGAGCGAATTTTTTACTGACGAACAAATCGCTCAACTTTTCGATGAAGAAAATCGCTTACGCCAGTTAGCAATAGATAAACTCGCCATTCGAGAAACCCAATTAGACGCGGATTCTCAACAACAAATGCTCGAAGAAAACCTCGCCTCTCAACCTGATTACATTCAACAAAGTGAGCGCAACAACGCGCTAGTGATTGAACTAAATCAGACCTCAGAAATGACTGCACAGGAGAAGTATTTGGCTCGTATTGATTTGGTGGGCGAAGAAGGCGCCGAACGACTACAGGCTTTGGACGAGCAACGAGCCTCGTTTAATGCATCACTCAACGAGTATTTAGAGAAACGAGCGGAGATCATCAACAATGATTTCCTCGGTGAAGAAGAAAAGAAAACAGAAATCGCCGGATTAAGAGAGCAAAGCTTCGAGCAAAACCAATGGCGTCGCGTCGAAGCTTTAGAAAGAATTCATGATAGTGAAGCGAACAACTAGTTCGATGTCTAGTTAGGCTTTTTAGGACAACCAACAATGTGGTCGTCGACCATGCCTACGGCTTGCATAAAGGCATAGCAAATGGTCTCACCAACAAACTTAAAGCCTTTCTTCTTAAGGAACTTACTCATCGTTTTGGACTGTTCTGTCGATACTGGCACTTGGCTCATATCTGTCCAGTGATTCACAATTGGCTTGCCATCGACAAATTGCCATAGCGCAGCGGAAAGGCTTCCGTATTCTTCGATTAATTGTTTGGCTGCTTTGGCATTACTAAAAACCGAATTGATTTTACCGCGATGCTTGACCACATCGAAGTTTTCAACGATGAACTCTGTACGCTCTTCATCGCGTTGAATCAACTTCTCTAAATCATAGTGCTCAAACGCTTCACGATAGCCTTCTCGCTTTTTCAGAATCGTAATCCAACTCAAGCCGGCTTGCGCGCCTTCTAGCGTAATGAACTCGAATAATACGTTGTCATCATGAACAGGCACTCCCCATTCCGCATCGTGATATTCACGTTCAAGTGGGTGGTTCATCGCCCATGCACACGTTCTATGTTCCATACTTTTATCCTTATAAAAACGCCCCTGACAATCGGTCAGAGGCGTTTTTCAAACTTAACTGAGTTAAGCGGTTACTTTGGTAATGCTACTCTGTGGAATAGACGATACAACACTGGTACAACAATTAGTGTCAGTACGGTCGCAAAACCCAAACCAAACATGATGGTTACTGCCATTGGTTTGAAGAAGATATCCGGTAGTAGAGGAATCATACCAAGAATGGTAGTGATTGCCGCCATACATACCGGGCGCACACGACTCACCGCGGCATCAACTACGGCATCGTACGCTTCTTTACCCGACTTCATCTCAATCTCGATCTGGTCAAGCAGTACAATACCATTCTTCAGAACCATACCAGACAAGCTCAAGAAGCCCAGCAGCGCCATAAAACCGAATGGTGTATTCAAGGCCAATAAACCTGTCGTCACACCAATCAATGCCAGAGGCACCGTTAACCAAACAATCAAAGGTTCTTTGATTGAGTTGAACAAGAAAATGGTGATCAAGAACATGAACAAGTAACCCATCGGCATCGTGGTGAACAACGATGCTTTAGCATCACCAGAAGACTCATATTCACCACCCCACTCTAGAGAGTAGCCTGGTGGCATTTCGATCGCTTCAATCTGAGGTTGTAGGCGTTTTTGCAATGTTGCCGCCGTCTCTTCACCCAAGATATCTGGATCTGCCATCACCGTTAGCATACGCTTGCGGTTCTTACGCACAATGATTGGATCTTCCCAACGCATATCGTAACCCATGGTCACTTGTTGCAATGGAATAAACTCACTCTGTGCTGGACTCCAAATCTTCATCCCTTCGATGTTGCGAATATCGATACGCTCATCTTCTGGTAGACGAGCAACAATTGGCATTAGCGTTGTACCATCTCGGTAAAGACCGATGCTCATGCCCGAAAACGACATTGAAAGGAAATCGTCCACATCTGATTTGGTGATACCGTAACGGCGTGCTTGGCTTTCATTAAACTGAGGCTCAAGTACCTGAGTACGTTCACGCCAATCATGACGAATGTTTGTTGCACCTGGGTCGGCGTACATCACATCCATCACTTGCGCAGCGATAGTACGTAGCACTGTTGGATCAGAACCGATAACACGTGCTTCAATTTTCGCACCGCCACCAGGGCCCAATTCAATTTGTTTCAGCTTGTAGTTGATCTCTGGGTAATCAGATTTCAAATGCTCTCTAAAACGTTCCATTAACGGGGCTAGTGCTTCGTAGTTATCAACTCGAGTAGTGATCTCACCATAAGCCGCGTAGCTTTTTTCTGGTGCGTAGGTCAGCATGAAACGTTGCAAACCTTTACCCGCCGTCGTCGTGATGTGGTCTACATGGTCCTGTTCTGCCAACCAACCTTCTAACTCCTGCAACGTATCGTCAGTCGCTCGAATATCGGTGCCTTCCGGTAACCAAACATCCAATTGGAAGATAGGTGTCGTTGAAGATGGGAAGAATGCTTGTTTCACGTGCGTAAAGCCGTAAACGCTCGCGGCCAAACCTGCCACCAAAACAACCACGGTGAACCAAGCTCGGCGCATACAGAAGCTAAGGAACTTCTTGTACATGACAAAAACAATACCGTTGTATGGGTCGTTGTCTTCGCCTTCACCACTTTTGATTTTCTGCCCTTTAAAGAAGATATCAGCAAAAAATGGTGTTAACGAAATCGCCGTAAACCAACTTAACATCAGAGAGATAAGCAACACGGTAAACAGGGTGCCACAATATTCACCTGTCGAGTCTTCTGATAAACCAATTGGTGCAAACGCCGTTACCGCGATCACCGTTGCACCCAATAGCGGCCATTTGGTTTGCGTTACAATATCCGTTGCAGCTTGCAGTCTCGTTCGCCCTTTCTGGGTACCTATGAGTATCCCTTCCACGACAACGATGGCATTATCCACCAGCATACCTAGAGCAATAACCAAGGCACCTAACGAAATACGCTGCAAATCGATGGCCAGATACTTCATGAAGATGAAAGTGCCAAGCACGGTCAAAAGCAGAATTAGACCGATAAGCAGACCCGAGCGCAGCCCCATGAAAAACAGCAAAACGATAATTACGATACCCACCGCTTGAGCTAGGCTGATAACGAAGCCGCTCACTGACTTATCTACTTCTTTCGGCTGGTTGTAGATTTCTGAAATTTCAACACCAACGGGTTGTTGGTATTTCAGTTCTGCAACACGGCGATCAAATGCTTTGCCCACTTCCACAACGTTCACACCTTGAGCGAATGAGACGCCCAAGTTCAACGCCAGTTCACCGTTGTAGTTAATGATGTTCGTCGGGACTTCCATGTAGCCACGTTTAATCTCAGCAACGTCTTTTAAGAAGATAAGACCTTGAGCACCTGATTCCGTGATCAACAAATCACCTAGCTCATCAACACTTTGGAACTCACCCGTCGGTTGAATACGAATGTACTCATTACCAATTCGAATTGCACCGGCATCGGAAACGACGTTTTGAGTCGAAAGTAAATTGAAAACCGTATTTGGTGATAGGCCAAGACTGCTCAACTTCTTCATCGAGATTTCAATGAAGACTTGCTCTTGTTGCTGGCCAGAAACCGAAACTTTGCTGACGCCGTCAACAAGTTCGAGTTCCCGCCTTAAATAATCAACATAGTCGAGCAACTCTTTGTAACTGTACCCATCACCAGTAACCGCGAGCAAAATACCGTATACGTCGCCAAAGTCATCGATAACCGATGGGTCATTTACACCCGGAGGCAGGGAGCCCTTTAAGTCATTTACTTTTCGACGCAGTTCATCCCATATCTGTGGTAAGTCATCTGGACCATAGTTGTTTTTCATGGTCACGGTGATTTGCGACAAGCCTCGGCTGGAGATGGAATTGACCTCATCAACATAAGTCAGCTGTTGAATCGCTTTTTCTATCGGATACGTTACCTCTTCCTCAACCTGTTGAGGCGTTGCGCCCGGATAAGAAGTAACAACCATTGCATCTTTGATAGTAAACGCAGGATCTTCTAAACGTCCCAAGCCAAAGAATGCTGACACACCGCCGATCAAAAAGATCAGCGACACCATCCAACTGATAACACGGTTGCGAATAAAATAGGCCGCAATGCCAGTTACGTTATCATCATCTTGAGGCGCAGTATTTTTTTGTTCACTCATTGCGTTGCCTCCTGCTTAACCACTTCCACTTTTATGCCATCTCTTAATCGGGATACACCAGCAACAACGACTTTGTCATCAAGTTCTAGGCCATCAAGAATCTGAACTGAGGTTTGTGACGCTTTACCTGCACGCACTTGTTTGCGGCTCACGGTATTATCATCATTCAAAACCCAAACGAATTTATTTTCACGGCTCAGATCATCTCCATCGGCATTAAAGATCGCTTCAATGGGAACATTAATGCCGACGTTAAGCTCAAGACCCACCTTTTCATCTTTCGATGTCACGTCTACCGCCATACCATCAAGAATGTATTCGTTTTCCGGCATTGGCAGTGATAGCGTCACCGTAAAGGTGCCTGTATCAGGGTCAGGTTCTGTCGTGAACTCTTTGATTTTCGCCTTGTATTCATTGCCACTTGGCACACGAACGACAGCATTAATTGCCGTCAAACGCTCTTCAGTAGGAGGTTGGTTCACGTAAAGACGATCGGGGAGCTGAATAAGGACTTCAACGCGATCAACACTGTGAATGTTAACAATATATTGACCAACTTGAATATTTTCAAATTGATCGACATTAACACGGGAAATAATGCCGTCGACTGGCGCTTTAAGCTCAGTGAAAGACAAACGCAACTTAGCCAATTCAAGCTCAGCGAGCGCGATTTGGCGTTGTGCCGCAATTTCATCAAATTGGGACTTAGCTAATAAACCTTTTTTAACCAGCGGTGCGGAACGACGATATTGGCTGTCTACCACAGAAAAACGCGCAGATGCGTTATCTACGTCCAATTGATAATCGGTTGGGTCAAGCCTAGCAATGACATCACCTTTAATGACCTTATCGCCTTCTTTGACCAAAACACGACTTACCTCACCTGCCACACGGAAACTCAAATGTGAACGATCGGCAGCGTTGGCTATCGCAGGAAAATATAAGTTGTCATCAACGCGCTGCCCTTCTAGAGAAGCAACACGAACACGAGGGGTCTCCAATTCTCTTTCTGGGCCTTTTTCACCACAGCCTGCAAGTAACATGGCAGAGCAAAGCGTGGTTAAAGCTATGATTCCTTTCATACTATAATCCTCGCTCCTTAACCCACTCACGAACCTTAATACCCGGCTCAATGACATTGACACCGGAGATGATGATTTGATCTCCATCCTCTAGCCCTTTTTCAACTTGCTGCTTGTCGTTCAAAGAAACCGAGACTTTTTCAACAATGCCTTGATCATTAACACGCCAAACGCAGGTTTTGCCATCTTCGGTAAACAGGGCTGAATCAGGAATTTTAGTCGCACCCGCGTTTTCAGACACAAGATGAACATTACCGGACATTCCTGGTAGGATGCCAACGCCCTCAGGACGCTCCATTACCATTGTGACTTTGTAACTGCCAGTTTTAGGATCGGCTTCGGTATCAATTTCTTGGAATGTCACCTCAAAAGCGCGCTCAGGAAACGCATCAAATGTCATTGATGCATAAGCATTCGCACCCTGTGTGAATTTGCTGAGTAGATGATCAGGAAGCTGGAACAACACCTTCATGACTTGATTGGTTTGAATATTCATGACGCCTTCTTTTGCCGCCACATACTCATGGTTTTCTGCTGGCAGATACGAAATCGTGCCATCGTAAGGCGCAACAAGCTTTGTGTACCTCAGGTTAGCTTTGGCCTGATTCCACTGAGCTTTAGCTGAATTGTGATTGGCTTTCGCCGCATCGAAGTCTTGTTCCGAAACCACTTGCTCTTTACGAAGCTTTTTCGAGCGTTCGTATTGAACATCAGCAAGGGTGTAATTTGCTCGGGCTTGTTTTTCGAGTAGCGAGTATTCGTCAGGGTTGAGTACGGCAAGCACATCACCTTTATTCACCATTTGTCCGGCATTGACTTCGATCGATTGAAGCAAACCAGGCACTCGGAATGCGAGAACGGCTCGGTCTCCGGCTTCTGTAGTGGCAGGAAAGTGTCTTTCAAACTGTGCATTGCCTACAGTGACCGTAAAGAGTTTAGCGGGCCGAGATTCCGGTTCTGGGACTGGTGGTAGCTCTTTTCCACACCCAGAGAGAACCGTCATGACAGCGATTGGAATGAGCGCTTTTCTCATGTTAATTCATCCATTTAAGATCCATTCCTTTTAAGGTAGATGAATTTATGGTGTTCTTCTAGAGCATCGGAGCAAAAAAATTCTTTAAAAATAGCAATTTGAGACAAAAATAAAGCAGGCCGAAGCCTGCTTTATCAATAAAATCATAATTAATTATCAGAGTTTATTAAATTCTCTGTTTACGCGATATGCGTCTGACGTGACATACGCTTCCATACTACGGATTTTTCCATCAAGGCGGCTAAAGTCACTTTCTAAAACACTCAACAGTTGGTCTGGGCTCTGGCCTTTCTGCCATGGTTTGCTCTTCAACGTATGCTCTTGGCGTGACTTGATATTCTCAGTATAAGTTACGGGCTGCTTTTCCAACATGAATGTCATTGCAATATAAGCCAGCAACACGAGAAAAGTACCACCAAGTAAGGCTGCCGATATCACGACGATCCGAATCAACCAAACTTCCGCACCAAAGTAGTTCGCGACTCCGGCACACACACCGGAGATTTTGCCATTAACAGGGTCGCGATACAGCTCTCGTTTAATCATACTTTCGTCTCCACGTTGGGGATTCTGCATCTAAGATACGCTCCAATGTTTCAACGCGAGATTGCATCGCCTCCGCTTTTTCAGACAGTACCTGAAGACGCTCTAGATCTTGGCCCGACAGTGCACTATCTGCTTTGCGTTTGCTGCGATAGTGTAAGAAGAGCCATAGTGGAGCGACAAAGATTAAAAAGACAATCAATGGTCCAGTAATAATAAATGTCGACATGAATGGCTCCTTTCTTATTTATCGTTCGATGACATCTGTTCTTTCAGTTTTGCCAACTCTTTTTCAATTTCATCTTGTGCTTGCAGCTCTGCAAACTCTTGGTCTAACGATTTAGCATTACCAGTCTTTGCGTAAAGATCCGCTTCTGCTTCCATCTCATCAATTTTACGAGAGTATTGTTCAAACTTTGCCATCGCTTCGTTTGTACGACCTGCGTGCAATTGTTTTTGAACATCACGTCGGTTAGAAGCCGTTTGGTTACGAATCGCAAGCGCTTGTTGCTTCGCTCGAGTTTCTGTAATTTTGGCTTCCAACTTACCGATTTCACCTGTCAATTTTTCGATGGTTTCTTCAACGAGTGTTTGCTCAGTGTGAAGGCCTTTAATTACGTGCTCAAGTTTCTGCTTTTCAATCAAAGCGGCACGCGCTAAATCTTCACGCTCTTTTACTAGTGCAAGGCTCGCTTTTTGGCCCCACTCAGTAATTTGCTCTTCTAGTGCTTCCACTTTGCGAGCCAACTCTTTTTTGTCTGCAATCGCTTTAGCCGAGTTGGTACGCACTTCAACAAGTGTGTCTTCCATTTCTTGAATGATAAGACGGATCATTTTTTCAGGATCTTCCGCCTTGTCTAGCAATGCACTGATGTTTGAGTTAACGATATCTGCAAAACGAGAAAAAATACCCATAACGGAACTCCTCTTTCTTCCTATTTAAACTCGACAAGGTGGTCATTTACCTTGTGTCTCCCTTTACCTATATCAAGTAGTATGCCAACTTTATTTTTCTTTACTAAACAACAAGTTAGTCATTTTGTTGTTGTAGCACACTGATATGCTATGATGTTTTTTACCAACAGTTGGTAAATTTCACCAACTTCAATACTGTAAATCATGGTCAGATAAAAAATAAGAAGGACTTTATGAAGCAGAACCTAATCGGTGAATCACCCGCCTTTCTCTCTGTGTTAGATAAAGTATCACAAATCGCGCCGATTGAACGACCGGTCCTCATAATCGGAGAACGAGGCACAGGTAAAGAACTCATCGCACAACGTTTACACTATTTATCAAGACGTTGGGATAAGCCACTGCTTTCTCTAAACTGTGCGACATTAAGCGAAGGCTTGATTGATTCTGAACTTTTTGGCCATGAATCTGGTTCATTTACCGGTTCGAAAGGGAAACACAAGGGACGCTTTGAGAGGGCCGAAGGGGGCACGCTTTTCCTCGATGAACTCGCGACAGCCCCGCTTTTGGTACAAGAAAAACTATTGCGAGTAATCGAATACGGCGAGTATGAGCGTGTAGGCGGCCATACTGCATTAACTGCAGACGTTCGTTTGGTGTGTGCTACCAACGCTGACCTTCCACAATTGGCAGAGCGCGGTGATTTTCGCGCGGACTTGCTCGACCGACTGGCCTTTGATGTGATCATGTTGCCACCCTTGCGAGAACGCAAAGAAGACATTCTTTCTCTCGCCGAGCACTACGCCATAAAAATGTGTCGTGAATTACAACTGGAGTACTTTGTTGGCTTTACAGAAGAAGCACAACAGTCTCTATTAGATTACGCTTGGCCTGGTAATGTGCGTGAACTCAAGAACGTAATAGAGCGAGCTATTTATCGCCACGGACTCAATGCCGATCCAATCGAGTACTTGGTGTTTAATCCATTTGAAACCGGTTGGGAAAACGCACTTGGTCATTCTTCAGAGCAAGGAGAGCAGGAAACGGAGCAACCTCATGTTGGTCCAACAATTAACTTCCCGCTGGACTACAAACAATGGCAAGAAGAACAAGACATCACTCTTCTTAACCGCGCATTAGAAGAGGCCAAATTTAATCAACGACAAGCAGCGGACTTACTTGGACTCAGTTACCATCAACTTAGGGGGATGGTAAGAAAATACGGATTGGTTGGACAAAGCTAAGTCTTTGACGTAAATGGCATCATCCTTAAATCGCTCACTATACTAAAACACAGCCCCCTTTATCGAATTAGGGGGAATTGAGCGGAACTTCATGACGACTGGAATAATACATAGTAGCGAGCACTCAAGAGGCAAATTTGGTCATTATCAGTAAATGATGCGGTAATTTGATCTAACACCCTGCGACTCAACGATTTTGTATTTGGAGCGAGTTAGCAAAGGTGATAAATTAGCGAGATCATTTTCGCTTGTCACTCTTCGCCTTCAACCGCATAGAAACAAGCAAGATCCAATGACCATTTCATATTATGAAAGCTTTTATCAAACTATCGCTGAGCCTTATCGGGATTAGCTTACTCACCGCTTGTGGTGACGAAATCGATCACAATGATATTCGTGAGAATGGATTTGTGTTTTGTGGGCAGGGTAAGCCAACCACGTTTAACCCTCAGCTCATTGACAGCGGCATCACTGCCGAAGCACTTAGCCCTCAGCTATACGATACGCTGCTTACACTCGATCCTAAATCTCACCAACCAGTTGCCAACCTTGCAGAAAAGTGGTCTGTAAATGAGGAAGGTACGGAATACACCTTTAACTTAAAGCAGGACGTGCAATTTCAAAAAACTCCTTGGTTCTCCCCTTCTCGTCCATTTAATGCACAAGATGTGGTATTCAGCTTCAAGCGAATCATTGATGTAGACCATCCGTTTCACGACGTCGGTGGTGGTTTTTATCCATGGTTTGCAGGTTTAGACTTCCAAAATCTCGTGCAAGATGTGATTGCTCTTGATGACCACACCGTTAAGTTTGTTCTCTCACAACCTAACTTTGCCTTTTTAGCCAATATTGCCACCAGTCACGCCGTGCTGCTGTCAGCAGAATATGGGCAACAACTTGCGGCCAAAGACGAAAAAGAACAAATTGACTTGTTACCTATCGGTACCGGTCCTTACCAGTTAAAAGAATACCAAGTGAATGATTTGATTCGTTTGGAGCGTCACCCTAAATACTGGAAAACGCCGGCGAAAATGGAACAGGTCGTGTTTGATATTTCACATCGTGGTACTGGCACGTTGGCAAAACTTTTACGCAATGAATGTGATGTACTTGCTTCGCCAATCTCTAGCCAAATTCCAATCATACAAGAAACCGAGCACCTTGAATTAACCGCAACGCCTGCTAATAACGTCTCTTTTATCGCGATTAATACTGGTCATCCGGCACTGAAAGATGCGCGAGTTCGTCAAGCTCTTAACCTTGCTATCAACCGCCAAAATATCCTTGATTCCGTATATTACGGCACGGGTACTCAAGCTTATACACTACTGCCGCCGAACTCATGGGCATACCAGAAAGACAGCGTAAAGATCCGTTATGATCGTAATTACGCATTGGCGTTGCTGCGAGAAGCTGGGTATGAGAAAGGTCTGCAATTAACCATGTGGGTGCCGCTAGAACCTAGAGCCTTCAATCCAAGTCCACGTAAAACCGCGGAGTTGATTCAGGCGAACTTTGCTGATATCGGCGTCGAAGTACGACTACTAACCGATGATCGCTTTGAACGAACTCAGCTCGAAAACATCAATAATGTTGACTTACTGCTAACAGGTTGGATTGGTGATACGGGCGATCCTGATAACTTCTTCCGCCCTCTGCTTTCTTGTGAATCTGAACGTGTTGGCCTTAACGTTTCCATGTGGTGTAACGACGACTTCGATTTCTTGTTGGATCTGGCATTAGAAACCGAGCAACAACGTTATCGTTTAAACTTGTATCGCCAAGCGCAGAATATTCTCAATGAAGAGTTTCCTGTCATTCCATTAGCTCACGGCGTTCAATTCCGTGTGCACGATAAATCGTTGAAAGGCTTTAAATCGAGCCCTTTCAATGCACAACCTTTTGATAAAGTTGAGAGAGTTCATTAATGTTTTGGTACGCCGTAAGACGTCTTAATCTCTTTGTCATCACTTTGATGATCCTCACTTTAGTGGGCTTCTCTTTGCTACGTCTTGATCCGACATCACACTGGGCAAACGTGGAGTTTTGGTCAGGCTGGCAAAGCTACCTTGTTGAGCTTTCACATCTTAATTTTGGTATCAGTAAGAATGGGAACCCAATCTATGCTGAGCTCGCGGTCGTATTCCCTGCGACGTTAGAGTTGTGTTTCTTCGCCTTCGTTGTTTCACTATTAATTGGCATTCCTTTGGGGACCGTAGCAGGCATGAAACAAGGCAAGTGGCTAGACACCAGCATCTCATTTGTCTCTATGTCAGGGTATTCGGCGCCAATCTTCTGGGTTGCCCTGATGCTGATTATGGTCTTCTCCCTGCAATACCACGTATTCCCTGTGGCGGGTCGTTATGACTTACTTTACGAAATTGACCACGTAACAGGCTTTGCAATTATTGATGCCTTTATGGCCAAAGGTGAATACCGTGCTCACGCGTTACAAAGCGTGATTGAGCATATGATCCTGCCTTGTTTGGTTCTCGCATTGACACCAACAACACAAGTCATTGGTTTGATGCGTGCATCAGTGGCAGAAGTGATGAGTCAAAACTACATTCGCGCCGCACGAATCAAAGGTTTATCCAACCGTGAGATCGTCACTCAACACGTTCTTCGGAATGCGATTCCGCCTATCATCCCAAAAGTTGGCGTTCAGCTTTCGAGCATGATTACCTTGGCGATCATCACAGAATCCATCTTTAACTGGCCGGGCATTGGACGTTGGTTATTGGATGCACTTGCAAATCAAGATTACGCTTCCATCCAAGCAGGTGTCATGGTGTTAGCGACGCTTGTTTTAACCGCCAATATCCTATCGGATCTGATTGGTGCCATGATTAACCCTCTGGTGAGAAAGGAATGGTATGCTAACAAATAACGTTTATCAGGAAGAGCGCATTCCAACCCAGTTTGAACGATTCTGGCGCAGTTACCGCGCAAACAGTTTGGCAATGTTTGGTCTTTGGTGCCTTGGCTTTATTGTCTTAATCACCATATTGGCCCCTATTTTAGCGCCTTACGATCCACAAGCTCAATCTGGCGAATTGTTAGTGCCGCCTTCGTGGGCGCCAGCCGGAACCGTCGATTACTTTTTAGGAACTGACGACCTAGGTCGCGATATCTTATCTCGTTTAATTATGGGCTCTCAGCTCACCTTTGGTGCTGCCGTAGCAATTACTGCTATTGCCGCATTCATCGGCTGTATTATTGGTGTGTTAGCGGGTATGACCAAAGGTCTGTTATCCAGTACGCTTAACCACTTGCTCGACACAGTCATGTCCATTCCATCATTACTGCTGGCGATTATCTTTGTGGCGTTTTTGGGCTTTGGTGAGTTCAATATCCTTTTGGCGATCTGTCTGGCTTTAATTCCACGCTTTATCCGCTCGGTTTACATCGCCGTGCACACCGAAGTCGAAAAAGACTACATCATGGCTGCCCGTTTGGATGGCGCTAACGACTTCTACTTGCTTTGGAACTCGATTCTACCGAACGTATTAACAGTCATCGCTGCAGAAATAACCCTGGCACTCTCGGTCGCCATTCTAGATATCACTGCGCTTGGTTTCCTAGGTTTAGGCGCACAAGCACCAAGTACGGAATGGGGTGCGATCTTGGGTGACTCTGTTGAACTGATATACATCGCACCTTGGACCGTTACCTTACCGGGTCTGACCATTATGTTTACCGTTGTTGTTCTAAACTTAGTGGGTGAAGGTGTACGCCAAGCACTCAATGCGGGGATCGAATAATGCCATTATTAGATATTCGACATTTAACCATTGAAATTGAAACACCATCGGGCTTAGTCAAAGCCGTTGATCGCATGAGTATTACCTTGAATGAAGGTGAAATTCGTGGTCTGGTTGGTGAATCTGGTTCCGGTAAGAGTTTGGTTGCAAAGGCTATCGTGGGTGTTTGTAAAGACAACTGGAAAGTGACCGCAGACCGAATGCGTCTTGGCAATATTGATCTGCTTCAGCTAACGCCAAAAGAGCGCCGTCGTGTGATTGCACGTGACATTGCGATGATTTTCCAAGAGCCATCGACTTGTTTGGATCCGTCGGAAGAAGTCGGAAGACAGTTAATTGAATCCATCCCTTCTCGATCGTTTGAAGGTAAATGGTGGGAGCGCTTCAAGTGGCGCAGGAAACAAGCAGTTGCCCTACTCCATAAAGTGGGTATCAAAGATCACCGTCGTTTGATGGGCAGTTATCCTTATGAGTTGACCGATGGTGAATGTCAAAAAGTCATGATTGCGATGGCGATTGCAACCAAGCCAAAAATCTTGATTGCTGATGAGCCAACCAACGATCTAGACCCGATTACTCAATCTCAAATTCTGCGTTTGCTGAGTCGCATGAACCAACTCAACAACACAACGATTGTGCTGATTGGTCACGACTTAACCACTATTACTCAGTGGGCAAATCGCATTACGGTAATGTACTGTGGGCAGTCCGTTGAATCGGCTGATACAGAAAAGTTGGTCGCCGCTCCCAAGCACCCTTATACTGCGGCACTGCTTAAAGCCATGCCTGACTTTAACAACTGGATTCCGCACAAGCAAAAGCTGCAATCTCTACCGGGTTCTATCCCTCCACTTCAGCATCTGCCGATCGGTTGTCGCTTAGGACCCCGTTGCCCTTATGCTCAGAGGCAATGCGTCGAAATTCCACATACTAAACGTATCAAAAACCATAAATTTAGCTGTCACTTCCCACTGAATACGGAGAAACATTCATGAGTGCGTTGCTTGAAGTCGATAACCTATCGAAACAGTTCGTCACGCGCTCTGGTCTGTTTAAACGCACAGTCAAAGAAGCAGTTAAGCCGGTGAGCTTTTCCTTAGAGCCGGGACAAACTATCGGCTTTATTGGTCAAAATGGCTCTGGCAAGTCAACATTAGCGCGCATGCTTGCTGGCGTTGTCGAACCAAGCTCTGGTGAGATTCGCGTTAATGGTGAGCGCTTAGAACACAAAGACTATTCGACGCGTTGTAAGCTGATCCGCATGATTTTTCAAGATCCAAATACCTCATTGAATCCGCGCATTCAGATTGGTCGAATCTTGGAAGGTCCGTTAAAGCGAAACACGAACATGCCACCAGACGCACGCATGAAACGTGTAAAAGAAACCTTACTTCGTGTAGGTTTGCTTCCAGAGCATGCTTACTTCTACCCTCAGATGCTGGCAGCAGGTCAGAAACAGCGAGTGTGTCTTGCTCGTGCTTTGATTCTACAACCTTCCATCATTGTTGCCGATGAGGCATTAAACGGTTTAGACATGGCGATGCGCTCGCAAATCATTAATCTCTTCCTAGAATTACAAGAAGAGATGGGCTTGTCTTTCGTTTACGTATCACAGCATATCGGCATAGTGAAGCACATTACTGATAAGGTCATGGTTATGCACGAAGGTGAAGTAGTAGAGTTTGGTGAAACCAATCAAGTACTAACCAACCCAGAGCATGCGATTACCCAGCGTCTGGTGGAAAGCCACTTCTATAAAGCTCCAACTCACTAAAAGTCGACAAACACTGACAGTGATCAAAAAACAAAAAAGCCTGCTATCACAGCAGGCTTTAACGTATCTATACAGTTGATCATAAACGCGTCAATTAACGACGGCTCTCTTGTTTACGAAGCTCAAAATCAAACTCATCAGGAAACAGCACGACGCCTTCTTCATTTTGGTTTGGGAACACCACAACAGACAGTTCGTCATCTTCTAGACCCGATGTCCAGCGACTGTGCCATTTGTTCAGTGAGATCGCTTCTGGCTCGCACTCTTCCCAATCACCCGTTGCCCATTGCTGTGCGAATTCTTCATTTGGCCATACTGGAACACAATCGTCGTCTTCGGTGTTCAGCATCACACAGCCGTGTTCATCCTTTAGAATCCACACTTTGCGGTTTGCGACAATCTCTTTCACACAGTATTTCAACCGCTGCTCTTCATTGTAGCGGTTGATGGTATCCATCTGCTCTTGGGTTAATGCTTCGGACATTTCTCGTCTCCTATTTTCCCATAGAAAAATGCCCACCTATAGGCGGGCATTTAAAGTATACGTTGGTAATAATGAAATTACACAAGCTCAGTTTGAAGCCAAGGCCAGCCTTGCTTCTTACGGCTTAGAGTGTTTTCCATCATTAGCATGCCGTCTTTCTCGTGCTTAACAAGCTTCTCAGCCCACTCACCTTTGTAAAGAAGACGAGTTTGCGCAGTAGTGATGTCTGTTAGCATAACAGCAGCAAATGCTAGGTTGTCGTTTGCACAACGTGCTTCTAGATCCGCTTCTAGTGCTTCGATCATGCCGTCAACTTGGTCTAGAGTCGCAAGTTCAACCTGACCTACTACTACATCACGACCGTTGAATGGGTAACCTTTCAGGTCTTTTTCAACAAGTTCAGCCGCAGATAGACCTTCGATGTTTGTCTTAGCGATTAGAAGATCTTTAGTGAATGCATCAACATCTTGTACGTCCGCAATAGCCGCTAGCTCAGCTACAGCATCTTTGTCTTTTTGAGTACAAGTTGGAGAAGCGAAACCTACAGTGTCAGAAAGAATAGCTGACATCATTAGTTTAGCGATTTGAGGCTTGATCTCGTGACCTTCAATCTTGAACATGTTGAACAGTACTGTGTTAGTACAACCAACAGGCCAGATCCATGCTTCCATTGGGTTTACTGTCATCACGTCACCTAGACGGTGGTGGTCAACAATACCTGCAACTTCTGCTTCAGCAATATCGTCTGGTGCTTGCGCTAGATCTGAGTAATCTACTAGCCAAACAGTTTCACCCGCGACTGAAGTACGAAGTTCAGGAACTTCTGCGCCAGCCACTTCAAGGATGTGCTGAGTTTCACGGTTAATTTCGCCTTGGCGGATTGGCATCGCTTCAGTACCACGTGCCTTTAGAAGTTCAGTTGCAACTAGTGCACTACAGATGCTGTCACTGTCTGGGTTCTTATGACCTACAACTAGAATCATGTTTCTTCCTATTCAAGTCAGTTTGATGCGCTTCCGAACGGGGGTGTATTGCATAGTGAATGACACCTTGGAAGCGGGTTTGCTCACAAAGGCCGATACTTTACCTGAAATTTTGCTTTTGTCCTAATTTCAAAACGTAAAAAAGGCTCAATAGCTTCGACCAACAAGTTGAGCAAGCATGAATTGCAGCACTAAGCCGCTTTAATCGTAACAAACGAAAAAGCCCAAGCAGTTTAACGCTTGGGCTTTAGAAGAGAGGTAGCTTAAAACTGCTTCACAGTATCACCGGAGCTCACTTCCACTTTTTGGTTCTTATAACTTGTGTAACAAAAAACACAGATAAACTTGAGCGTCATGATCAGGATAATGGTTGGCGCTGGTGCGCTATCAATAAAGAAACTCAGATAAACACCCAAAAACGCGCTGAGTAACGAGATACACAATGCTAATAACACCATGCTATGGAATCGGCGTGTTAGCAAAAATGCCGTGGCGCCTGGAGCAATAAGCATCGCAATCACTAAGATCATCCCCACCGCCTTTAAAGCTGCCACAATAGCCAGGGACAGAAGCGATAACAAACCATAGTGCAGGAACTTAACAGGCAAGCCAATTGCTTGGGCGTGCTGATGGTCAAAAACAAACACCAGAAGGTCTTTACCCTTGAACACGGCAAAAAGAACCACCAGCAAAGCGACAATCGCCGCTTCGATAATATCGGCCCAACTTACCCCTAAAGCATCACCAAATAAGATATGGTCTAAATGAACGCCAACCTCAACTTTGGTCATTAAAACAAGGCCCAACGCAAACATAGCGGAGAAGACAACACCCATGATAGTGTCTTCTTTAATACGGCTGTTTTCTTTCAAGTACCCCGTAGAAAGAGCACAGAAAATACCCGCAGAAAACGCACCAACTGTGTATGGGATCGCCAAGATATAAGCAATAACAACACCGGGTAAAATGGAGTGCGCGATGGCATCGCCCATCAATGACCATCCTTTCAATACAAGAAAGCACGAGAGCAAAGCCGTGGGAATAGCAACCAACAAGACGATTAAGAAAGCCTGCTGCATGAAGGTGAACGTAAATGGCATAACGAGAGTATCAAGCATTTTTTTGCTCCTTACTCATCATTGGAATGGTTGAAGATCCATCACGCTGTTTTCGTGTCAATTGTTGCTTACTTTTACGCCTAATGGCGATTTGTCCATGTTTAGGAGCAAAGACAAACGCAGTTAAGAAGCAAGCAGTTTGCAGTAGCACAATGATTCCTCCTGTCGCACCATCGATGTAGTAGCTAATATAAGCGCCTAAAAACGAGCTCAATGCACCAATGATAACGGCATAAACGATCACCCTAGAGAATCGGTCGGTCATTAGGTAAGCCGTAGCCCCTGGAATCACTACCATGGCAATCACCAAAAACGCCCCTACCGTTTGTAGCGCTGCAACCGTACAGGCACTAAGAAGTGTAAAGAATAGTACTTTAAGCTTGGTTGGATTCAGGCCAACACTCTGTGCGTGATTTTCATCGAAGAAAACCACCATTAGATCCTTCCATTTGACAAGTAATATTGCCAGCGATATCCCCCCGATTATGACTAGCTGAAACGTATCCGTTGGTGTGATGGCCAATACGTTGCCTAAGACGATGGTTTGAATGTTAACCGCGGCAGGAAACAAAGAGACAAGAAATAAACCCAACCCAAAGAAGGAGGTAAAAATCAGGCCTATAATAGCATCTTCTTTTAATTTACTTCTTTGGCTTAAAAACAACATTCCTGCGGCTGCAAGACCGCCAGATAGAAACGCACCAAAGGCAAATGGCAGACCAAGCATGTAAGCTCCAGCAACACCGGGAACAATCGAGTGAGACAATGCATCACCAATCAATGACCAGCCCTTGAGCATCAGGTATGTCGATAAAAAGCCACAAACACCACCGATAAGCGCACTCACCCACATCGCATTTACCATGTAGCCGTAGTGAAATGGTTCAAGTAAATAATCCATTAAATGAACTCCTTACTTCTCAACTCTAGAAACAGGTACCGCTTGCTGCTCGCCATACATCACGACCGGACGCTCGTGATCTGAAAGGACTGTCAGCTTACGTTCATCATCGTCTTCATGAAGGTCTTTACCGCCAAGGATGAAATGACGAAGGACCCCACCAAAAGCAAGTTCAAGGTTTTCAGGTGTAAAAACATCACGAGTCATACCAGATGCCAATACCGTTCGATTGATCAATACGGTACGGTCACAAAAGTCTGGAACACTGCCGAGGTTATGGGTAGAAACCAGCATCACTTTGCCTTCGTCACGTAGGTCACGAAGCAATGCCATGATTTGATCTTCGGTTTGAACATCGACCCCAGTAAAAGGTTCATCGAGTAAAATAACGTTGCTCTCTTGAGCCAATGCCCTTGCCAGAAATACTCGCTTTTTCTGACCGCCGGAAAGTTCCCCAATTTGGCGTTTTCTAAAAGGCGTCATGTTCACGCGATCCAGCGCGGCCGTCACCATGTCATGATCTTTTTGCTTTGGAATTCGCAACAACCCCATATGACCGTAACGTCCCATCATGACAACGTCTTTGACCAATACGGGAAAATTCCAGTCGATTTCTTCACTCTGTGGAACGTAAGCCACCACATTTTGCTTAAGCGCTTTTTTAGCTGGGAGACCAAGGATCTCGACCGATCCTTGGCTCACCGGAACAAAACCCATGATCGATTTGAATAGCGTAGACTTACCACTTCCATTCACTCCAACAAGGGCCGTAATCGACCCTTTTGGAAGTGTAAAACTCGCGTCATACAGTGCGGTATGTCCGTTACGATAAGTGACGCTGATGTCCGATACTTTAATACCCGTCATTACTGCTCTAGACCCTCTGCAATTGTATTAGACGTCACTTGTAATAAATCCAAAAACGTAGGGACTGGACCATCTTGGCTACTTAGCGAGTCAACATAAAGGACACCTGCGTATGTCGCCCCCGTCTCTCGAGCAACTTGTTGCGCTGGCTTAGCAGAAACCGTACTTTCGCTAAAGACCGCTGGGATTTTATTGGAGCGAACTTCATCAATGACACGTTTAACTTGTTGTGGTGTGCCTTGTGAATCTGCATTGATTGGCCATAGGTACAGCTCTTTTAAACCAAAATCGCGAGCTAAGTAGCTGAACGCCCCCTCACTGGTCACTAACCAACGTTGGTCTTCTGGGATTTGAGCGACTTTTTCACGGATTGGCTGCACCATGTCCATGATCTGCTTTTTGTAGGCTTCTGCATTCTTCTGGTAAGTCTCCGCATTAACGCTGTCATATTTCACGAGAGCATCTCGAATATTGTCGACATAAATTAACGCGTCACTTGGGGACATCCAAGCATGTGGGTTGGGCTTACCACTGTATGGGCCTTGCGTGATGCTCATTGGTTTGATGCCTTCCGTGACAATCACACTTGGAACATCGTGCAGGTTTTTGAAAAATTTCTTGAACCACAGTTCTAGGTTCAGTCCATTGTAAAGAATAAGGTCAGCGCCTTGAGCACGACGAATGTCTCCTGGCGTAGCTTGATAATTGTGGATTTCAGCGTCGGGCTTCGTAATGGATTCGACAACAGCAGCATCACCAGCAACATTTTTCGCCATGTCAGCGATAATGGTGAAGGTAGTCACGACTTTAAATTTCTCATCAGCCACCGCTGACGCACTCAATCCCAATGATAATAATGACAGAAGTACAGCTACAGGTTTGGCTAAAGCACCAAGTTTCAATCTCATCCTTGTTTTCTCCAGAAGGCAAAGTTACTTTGAAAGTTAGAATGATTCTACATTCCAATAGCAACACTGTAAATGATAATGGTTATCATTTACAGTGTTTTTAACTCTTATCTTATGAAAAGTGTGAGATCGTTTTGAACAGCCCTTTACACAGCCGTCACAATTGCTTTCGCATTCAATCCTTTATCTAAGTTGATCAACAATAATTGGCACGGCTCTTGGTTGATTTTTTCTCCGGTCCAAAAATCGTACCAATCGGTAGGTTGGTCGGCTGTGAGGGTAAATTCCATAGGTTCATCATTGGTGTAGTTAAACAAGCAATGTAGGTCATTCTTGGAGGTCAGCGGCAAAAATGCGTGATTTAAGCCTAGCGCAGTAAACTTGGCAGCCTCTTGATTTCGACGCTGGCGCAGCATTAGTTTAGAGAGTGTCTTACTCGCAAATGACGTAATCTCTGGCAAAGGATCACCAGAAAGCAGTAAGCCACCACAAGCTAATAGAGCATTGCGATGAAATTGGTAGTCTTCTCGGGAAGCGGCTTGGTTTGGAAGTGAAGTAAACGTCGCACAATCAGCGTCGATTTGCCACAACTTACGATGTTGCCAACTGCGGAAGAAAGTCTCTTTAGCGATTTGCTCAAAGCGATGACTATGGCGCTCGACATCGTCAGACACACGCATTGCATCGACTAAGCCCAAAGAAGGCCACATTGGCGCGTTACAGCCTAATAGCCATGCATCCCCTGCCCCTTTGGCGATCGCTTCCATCCCCATGCGGTAGGCTTCTACACCGGTTACGCCCGATTGACTGCGCTTACCTTTTAAAGTGCCCCAGTAGTTTGCGTCTAATTTGAATAGCTCAACACCCCACTCTTCTCGCATGACAGATACGACGTAAGTTAAGTGATCTTGAACTTCAGGGTTTGAAGTATCGAGAATGTACCAAGGTGTACAGCGCCAACCACCATAGGTGACATCTTCAGCTTTCAGGAGGTCTCCGTCTTCGTGACGCACAAACCATTCAGGATGCTTTTTGAAGATTTCTGATTCTGGTTGGGCAATGAATGGTGCCATCCAGATCGCGGGCTTCTTGCCCTTCGCGCGAATGTTATGAATAAGCTCTTTTACACCACCAGAGAACTTATCAGAAGGCGTTAACCAATCGCCCATGAAAGCTTGGTAGCCATCATCCAACAATACCCATTCAAGCTCAGACAGCTTATCTTGCATGCATTCAACATTTTCTAGGACGTTATTTTCAGTCACTTCCGCATAATATGCATACCAAGAACACCACCCAATTGGCGCATCTTGTAAAACACCATTACGCACGGAGTGATGTTCTGCAATCATCTCACTGTATTCAGCGTAGAGTTCAGACAGAGAATCACCACGTAAAACGGCAACAGATTCAAGGGTATTGTGCGCCCAATCGGCCACTTGTGTCATTTCACCATCGAGAGCAGCAGATAGAATCCAATGATCACCATGTTGAACAACATCAAAATAACCCGCAAAACGATGACATGAGGTGAAACCAAACAAGGTATAGCCTGCAGCATCTTCTACAACGAGATAGTTGTAGTAACGTTTTAGCGCATGTTCCGGATAGATTCGATACGACGCATTGTTATCAGGACAGCGGCCAATATCGACGGGGTGAGAAATGGTGCCCGAAGTTTGAGCGAGCATCTGGAAGCCGTCACCAATAACGGTCGCTCCTTGCTCATACAAGAAAGGCATTTCAAATAGTACTTCTCGTTCGCTGTAGGTTTTGTTGTGAATCCCCGCAAACGAAAAGTGCAGTTGGTTACCAACGACTTCGAACTGAAGATCGTTATCCATCACCGTTATTTCAGTGTGATTGGCCAATTGAATGGTTTGAGCCATAGAAAATCTACTCACTTGATTATTATTGTGTTGTTTCCTTCATTATCCTTTGCTTCTCTCCCCCAAATCGTTATCGACATCACGAATCGACATCGTTCCTAATTATATCAAATAAGTATTGAGAGAATGCTCACTGAAATTTTGGTTAAAAAAATACCAGCCCGAAGGCTGGTATTTCATTTAAAGCTTAGTGCTGTTATTAAGCAACTTCGATTGGACCACCGAATGAAGTCACTGGTGGAACTTTACCAGTGAATTTCTCGAAGTCTACGATACATGTGTTCGCAGAAGTCGCCTGTGCTAGCTCAGAAGAACCGATATCTTGAGTTAGTGTGTTAGGGTCACCGTAAGTACAGATTGCACCTACTTTCTCGTTTAGAGGACCGTACCATGCACCTTCTTCGATACGCACAACACCACGTGGGTAGCTGTCTGTTAGAACCGCACCAGCAAGAAGTTGACCACGGTCGTTAAATACACGTACCAAGTCACCGTCTTTAATGCCTTTTGCTTTCGCATCAGCTGGGTTGATGTATACAGGCTCGCGACCTTGAACAGCGTAAGTAGCACGGAAATCTTCAGATTCACACATCTGAGAGTGCAGACGCTTGTCCGGGTGGCAAGATTGTAGCCAGTACGGGTGTTTGTCAGAGCCAGGGCCACCGTGTGAACGTTCTGATTTCTCGAACCACATTGGGTGTTCTTGACAATGTTCGTAACCGTAACGACCGATCTTACGAGAAGTGATCTCGATGAAGCCAGAAGGCGTACCCAGAGGGTTGATTTCTGGATCTTTACGGAAGTCAGCGTGACGAACCCAAGGCTTACCTTCACCGAAGTCTAGTACGCTTTGTTCCCAGAACTCTTCAAATTCTGGCATCTCGAACTTACCGTCGTTCGCTTTCTTACAATCGTTGTACAGGCTACGGATCCATTCCATTTCGCTCATGCCACGAGTGTACTCGTCGCGACGACCAAAGCGTTGAGTCAACTCACTCATGATTTGGAAATCTGGCTTAGATTGGAACAATGGATCCACTAGGCGGTGCATAGCAACCAAACCTTTATTCGAGTATGAACCGTATACATCAATATCGTTACGTTCCCACTGAGTACAAGCTGGTAGAACGATGTCAGAGAAACGACATGTTGCAGTCCACGCAAACTCAATAGTTACCACAGTCTGAAGCTTTTGGAATGCTTGCTTCATGCGGTTACGATCTTGGTGGTGGTGCCATGGGTTATTACCTGAGATCACCATCATCTTGAAGTCTGGAAGCTTAACTTTACCACCGTTGTAGTTGATCTCTTTACCTGGCTCTAGAAGACAGTCGATCCAACGTGCAACAGGGATAGTACGGCTGTAACCGTTAAAGTCGTTGTTATCCCACTTCGGTTTCATACCTGTGTCTAGGTTACGAGGGAAGCCACCAGGGCCCGCGAAACCAGTTGAAGGAACACCGATACTTGAGTAGTGGTGACCGTAAGAGATACCGCCACCTGGTAGACCGATTTGGCCAACCATTGCTGCCACAACTGCAGCTGCCCAGTATGGTTGTTCACCGTGCTCTTGACGCTGGATACACCAACCCATCAGGATTTGTGTACGGCCGTTTACTAACATGCGTGCGAATTCACGAATCTTGTCCGCTTTCACACCACAGATAGGTGCAGCCCACTCAGGCGTCTTAACAACTTTATCTTTCGTTTCACCTTGAACGTACTTGATGAAGTCTTCAAAACCTAGGCAGTAAGTCTCGATGAACTTCTTGTCGTATAGGTCTTCATTGTACAACACGTGCGCAACAGCAAGCATAAATGCTACGTCTGTTAGCGGGTTGATGTACAAGTGGTCATTTTCAAGGTAACGCTGAGTCTTGTTCTTCACTGGGTCTACAGATAGAACGTTGATCTCACCTTTCGCTACTTTTTCTTTCAGTTGCGCTAGGTACTTAAATGACTCGTGCGTTTCACAGTTCCAACCTACCTGTAGGTTTTTCACTGGGTCGTTTGCCCAAAGAACGATATTGTCTGAGTTCTCTAGGATTTCAGACCAAGACGTACCTTGTGCGTATACTTCTGTAGAACCAAGTACGTAAGGCATGATGGTTTGACCCGCACCAGTAGAGTAGTCACCTACTTTAGTGATGAAGTTACCGTGCATACCTACCGCACGTTGCATGTGTGCAGTACAGTTGTTGAACGCACCAGTTTGGTTCCAACCTGTTTGACCTGCGTGTAGAGCCCATGGACCGTATTCTTTTTGAACACGCTCTAGCTCACGGTAGAACAGGTCTAGAGCTTCATCCCATGTAACACGGATGAAACGGTTGTTACCACGCGTTTCCGCGCTGTATTTGTGCTTTTTAAGCCAATCTAGACGAACCATTGGGTAACGAACACGTGATGGGCTGTAAATGATGCCCTTGATGCCGTTCAACATTTCTGTTGGGTTCTTATCTAGTTCTAGCGGTTTGATCTCTTGAACTTTACCCGCGTAGATGTGGGCGCGGAACGCGCCCCAGTGTGAACCTGTTACTTTCCAAGTACCCGTAGTCTCAGCTGCATTTGCAGATGCTGAAGCCAATAAGCTTGGACCGATAACTGACGCTGCACTTGTGGTTGCTACACCTTTAAGAAAACTTCTTCGTGTAATAGCCATTTAATTTACTCCAATCCGACGCTTATTAGTGGTGGCCTTCAGCATAATCTGAAGAGTGCTTCTGTAGGTACTTCAAGATCAGTGCTTCACTGTCTGTATCTAGGTTAACGAACGCTAGCATACCGTCAAACATACCTGGCCATGTATTCGCATCGAAGTGCGCTTCAGCTGGTTGTGTGTGACATACTGAACAGTTTGTTTTGTATGCTTCTGCTGATTTTTCCCATACAGGCGTGATGTCGTTCAGCATAGATTCTTTCTTGATCCATACTTTCGCAGCCACTTTTTCCCAAGGAAGACCTGTTAGCTCATCCACTTTCTTCTCACCAGCCGTTACAACGTCAGCGTCTGTTGCAGCGTCTTTAAGTAGAGAAGCTACTGCGATGTTTTTACCGAAGTCTTCTTGGATTACACGACCAAAGCCTTTCGCTTTACGCCAGCCGTCGATTTCGATTTCAACGTAGTCGCCTTTTTCTTCAAGAACTTTCACTGTTGATGCTGGGTTTAGAAGACCTGCTTCTTTCGCACCTTTATCGTCGAAGTAGATTGGTAAGTGACGAACACTTACTAGCTCCTGACCTACACCGTAATCTGTGTTAGATGCCATACCTTCTAGGTCACCAACAATACCACCGATGCTGTCCATACCAGCTGGAAGTTTGTGCGCGATGCCTTTGTGACAGTCAACACAGCTCTGATCTTTTTCAGCAGCTTGTTTCATTTGGATACGAGCTGTTGGAGACATTTGCTCGAAATCCATAGAGTCGTAGTTGTGACAGTTTTTACACTCTAGAGATTTGTTTGCAGAGAAACGATCCCATTCGTGTTTAGCAAGTTCGATACGGCGCTCTTCAAAAACACCTGGTTCATCGTAGTTACCAAATACTTGTGCAAATACTTCTTTAGACGCTTGCATTTTACGAGCGATCTTATCTGTCCAGTTATGAGGAACGTGACAGTCAGGACAAGTTGCACGAACACCAGAGTGGTTTTTCCAGTGAACAGTGTCTTGTAGTTCAACGTATACGTTGTCACGCATTGTGTGACAGCTGATACAGAATTCTTCTGTGTTGGTTGCTTCTAGGGCTGTGTTAAAGCCACCCCAGAAAATAACACCAGCGATGAAACCGCCCATAGTCAGCACACCAAGGCTGATATGAACTGCCGGGCGCGTCATAGTACGCCACAGTTTAATGATTAATGATTTCATTATTTGCTCTCTTAAAATCTTTTCTAAAGTGTGGTTATGAGCTCACTGGCTTACATGCCGTGCGCACCTGGGGGACCAAAGAAGAACACTTGAAGTGCCCAAACAATAAATCCGTAGCCACCTACGAAAGCCACACTCAGAATTGGGAAGAGAACAACTGCAATGAAGAGGAAAGACTTCCACTCCAGTGAGCGTTTTTCACCACTCTCAATTTTGTTAACATCACTCATACATTTGCCTATTTTGTATCTAGTGTTATTGGAAAGCCTGTCTTACCAAGCTTAAGTTTTTTACAATCTCTATTGGAAAATGTTAGACCATACTATCAGTAAGGTTCAATCAAATCTGACGCTTCATACCTTGTTATCCAACACTTTTTTGAGCTCATCCAGAGATGTGTTTGATTGATATTCTTTATTTAAAATTATTAACAGATGTGAAAAAATAAGTCTTTTGCAACCTTGTTAAAGATACAACATAAAGATAACTTTGTTTACATTTAAATGGATTTTTTCGTGCTACTAAACCGCTATTTTTTCGACTAAAGACAATACCTTGTGAACGTTATGTTAAGAAAAATTCACAGAATCCGACTGACTTTTTTATCGATAAGTTTGCAAAAAAACAGAGCTTAGCAATTCATAAACCCATACTACTTCGTTAGAATCAAAGCGTTGTTTTTGGGGGAACATTTATGAATCAAGTTGTAGATATTAATTGGTTTGAGCTCGCACTTTTTAGTTTGATCCTTATCGTTCCCTTTGCCATTAATGCTCGATACAAATTAGGCATAGCCAAAGACACTGCCATCAGTATTGCCCGTATGACCGTACAACTGCTCTTAGTGGGTGTTTATCTTGAGTACCTATTTAAACTGAATAGCTTAACTGTGAATCTTGTCTGGTTGTTGGTCATGATTGTCGTTGGGGCGAGTTCGATTGTAGGCAAAGCGAACCTTCCCAGAAGACCGCTAATGCTCCCTCTCATCACAGGCTTAACGTGCAGCCTTTTCCCCCTACTCGCTGGCATAATCTTAGGCTTGGTAAAACCGGTCCCCTTCTACAACGCCCAGTACTTAATTCCTTTAGCTGGCATGCTGTTAGGGAACAGTTTGAGTAGTAATATTGTTGCTTTGCAAAACCTATTCACTGCGTTTGAACAACGAAAATCCGAGTACGAAGTCGCAATCTCACTTGGCGCTTCACCAAAATACGCGTCATTCCCTTTCCTTCAAGAAGCACTACGTAAGTCGCTTGCCCCAATCCTCGCATCTATGGCAACAACGGGGTTAGTGACCCTTCCTGGGATGATGACAGGCCAAATCCTTGGTGGAGCTAGCCCAATGGTGGCAATTAAGTATCAATTGGTAATCATGTTGGCGATTTTCGTCATGCTAAGTGTGTCTGTTGCGATTACATTGGAAATGACATTGAGCTGTGTACAAACAAGAGAAGGTCGCGTGAAAGTTAAGTTTATCAACAAGGATTAACTAGTCGAATGGCGAATACATGACCACATAAGCATCTCATTTTATGAATTTTTCTTGTTCCAAAAAGATACACACGATCTTTAAGACAGGTTATCCACAGAAAATGTGGATAAACCACCAAAACCCATAAGCAACCAGAAACATAACATCAATTAGAAGCCATTATCTCCCACGCCCCCCCAAATGGTCATAAAGCAGTCATTCAACTGACATATGGAGACTCTAGAGTGCAGTTAACCACAAAGGGAGGAGTCACTATGGATAAGTTAATCATGCAGGAAAACGCAGATGAATTGCTGTCAGATTCACCAGTGGACTGGTTGGTACAAGAGCCAAGAGAAATAACGTCTCACTGGAATCCGAAGGAGTTTGGTATTAACGAAGAGTTAATCTAACCCTTTCAAACGGCAGATAAAAGAAAGGCAAGCCCAAGTTGGCTTGCCTTTTTCAATTCTATTTAAGGTGCTTATCTTCATCGCGTAGATAAATCATCCAATACCACATGCCTACGAAGACACCGCCACCAATGATATTGCCAATCGTTACAGGAATAAGATTGTTCATGATAAAGCCAACCATATTCAAATCTGCATAATCTGCGATATTCGCGCCTGTCATTTGCCAGAACGATTCTGGAGCGAAGTATTTAATACCAATCGCCATCGGCACTTGGAACATGTTTGCAATACAGTGTTCAAAACCTGCTGATACAAACATCGCTACAGGCAGAATCATAACGGCAATTTTGTCTGTTAGCGTACGACCACTGAAGGTCATCCAAACCGCGATACAAACTAAAACGTTACACATGATGCCCAGCGCAATCGCTTGGAAGAAGCCATGATGCAGTTTGTGCTGAGAAATAGCCATCGCATTCAGACCTACTTGGCCACCATCGAACATATATTGCTTAGTGATCAACATACATACCACCAGCAATATTGCGCCAACCATGTTACCGAAGTACACAACCAGCCAGTTCTTCATTAAGGCTTTCCATGAAATCTTGCCGCTTGCGCGTGCAACCAGTGTGAGTACAGAACTGGTAAACAACTCACCACCTGTCACCACGACTAGAATAAGACCAAGACTAAAAGCCAAACCACCGATTAAGCGAGTAATACCCCAAGGCATATCGCCCGCACCAGTGGTAACGGTTGTATAGAAAATGAAAGCGATACCGATATGAAGACCTGCTGAAATAGCGAGCAGAAAAGACTTCATTGGGGCTTTAGTCGCTTTGCCAACACCTACTTCGGCGGCACGTTCAGCAGCCTGAGGTGGTAAGAGTGAGTCAAACTGATTGAAGTTCATGGAAGTGTAACATTTAGAAACAATTAACGAGGCGCGGATAATCGCTCCATTTCCAGAGTTTTTCAAGGGCTATTTTTCATGTTTACTAAATTTGTTGTTGCTGAGAGAGTGATCGATAAAACTCAACTATGAGTTCTTGTCTTAACCATCATTAATATTTGGGAGCGATGTTTACCATCGAATAAAAATTCCGCGTTATATCAGGCCGATAGCGCCACACTTAACACTTCTCACGGTTTTCTATTGCTCAACCTAAGTTTTCAGACTAGCTTGGATAAAAAAGCACAAAGGAATTACCTATGAAATATTCAGCTGACCACATCGCCGAACTGAACCTACTTCTTCAATTCGACTTAACCAGTGCAGCTACGGGCATTAAAGTCCATAAAGAAGCTTCAGAAGACATGCAGGCAGCGGTTGCCCGCCTATACGAAAAACAACTATGCACTCAGCCTGATGGTGGTTATTTAACCGACGAAGGAATCGAAGTTGCAGAACATGCCGACAAGATCCTTCGAGTTCTTTCAGCAGAGTAATCTCACAAGTTTGTTCCAATCTTCTTAGTAAAAAGCCACCCTTTTCGGTGGCTTTTCTGTTTTTGTCATTCGTTCTGAATTCTTATTGAGCGATCAGCTTTTTCATTTTGCCGTAAGGTTTGACCTTGTCATAAACCCAATTAAAGCCAGTTGCATAAAACAAAAAGAAGATTAAGAATCCAGCTTCTAATGCGAGTGCTTGCAGCAATGTAATTTGTAAGAACCACGCAATGACCGGAATGGTGATAAATATCAACCCACCTTCAAATCCAACCGTGTGACCAATACGCACCATTAAACTTCTTTCTTCTCGGTTTGACCCAAACCATTTGTCAAAATACAAATTGTAAATGTAATTCCAGACTACCGTATACAAGCTTAACCCAATACCAACGACAGCCAAATCGCTTGAGCCTTTCCCTGTGACAAGTGAAGCCGCTGGGATAATCATCGCCAATGCAAACAGCTCAAATAGGATAGCGTGAAAGATACGTTCGTTACGTGCCATGTGTTTTTACCTAAATTGTTCTACTCAATGGCTGACATTTTATCTATCATCTAGATAAGTAAAAGTTAGATACCATCGGTAAAAACGATATGTTTACTATTGAACAACTACAGGCCTTTGTCGCAACTTCTGAAGCAGGATCTTTCTCTGCAGCTGCACGAAAACTTGGACGAGCTCAGTCCGTGGTAAGCCAACACGTGATGAACATGGAGCTCGATTGTGGCGTCGACCTGTTTGATAGAACAGGACGCTACCCAAAACTCACCGAAAAAGGCCATGAACTTTTGCCCTACGCGTTAGCCACCATCAGTCAACTCGACCGACTGAATAACAAAGCATCTCAATTGTTTTCACCACACGCGACGCAGTTTATTCTTGCGGTTGACGAAGGTATCCCTCTGACTAACCTACCCCAAGCACTCAAAAATCTAGAGCAACAATTCCCATATATCCAAGTTGAATGTTTAACAGGCTCCAGTCCAGATATCATCGAACTCGTTAAATCAGGTCGAGCAACCACCGGTATTATTCTCAGCGACTTACAAATGCCACAGAATATCGATTACTCAAACCTAGGTAATATCGGTTTTGACGTTTTTGTTTCTTCCCAGCATCCTTTAGCGAAACAAAAAGTGCGTCATATCGATGAGTTAAAGCAACATAGACAACTGGTTATACGTTCAAAAAATACCGATACGAGCGGACTCAATCAGGCGGTTAGCCCAGATATCTGGTACGCTGATAATTATTACATCTTATTAGAACTGGCAAATAAGGGATTTGGTTGGTGTTTTCTTCCAAACCATTTGGTGTCACATGCACCCAATACGCTGATCAAAATTGGCGAAGAATTCACAAAACTGGCATGGCAAGTCAACATCGATCTGATACAACATCAGAAATGGCACTCCGATCCTCTACACCAACAAGCCAGATTAGAATTACAAACCCTGTTTGAATCTTAATCAGGGATGAAGAAGTAGGAACTTACAGATGGCAAATACATTGATCGTCGGCGCAGGCTGGTTAGGCACACCACTTGCACAAACGCTTATTGACCAAGGACATCAAGTTATCGTCACTCGACGCAGCCAAACTCGATTGGATGAGTTTCCAATACCTTCCGTTCAAACTGCTCTGCTCGATCTCAATGAACCGAACTCTGAGCAGCGACTCATTGATATCATCAAACAGCACCATATCGAACGTATTGTCGGCGCTTTCCCTCCTGGCTTTCGTAAAGGAAATGGGCAAGAGTATGCACAGCAATGGCATCGCTTAAGTAAAGCGGTAAAAGTGAGTAGCGTTGAAAAGATTTTGATGGTCAGCTCAACGACGGTATACCCAAACCTAGCCGTCGATATGAAAGAAGAAGACGCCACATTGGCATTGGCCCAGACGAAAGAACACTTCTCTGACAACGCCCGCATTATGCTACAAGCTGAGCAATACGTGATTGATTCCGGTATCGATTACGCCATCGTCCGTTGTAGTGGTTTAATCGGCTCTGACCGCCACCCTTCTCGCTTTGCACTGCGATTGAAACAAGTGAGCCGTAAAGCCCCTGCGAATATGGTGCATCAAAACGATGCTGTGGCGGCAACGGCTTTCGCTCTCAATCAAATCAGCAATGAAGTTGTAAACGCCACAACGCCGAATACCGTCAGCAAAGCCGAATTTTACCAAGCGGCCATTACAAGAAGTGATTTAGATATTGCCCTCCCACCAGTCACTGAAACTGCCGATAAACGAATCCTTGCTGACAAGCTTATTGCGCTTGGCTACCAGTTCCAACTCAACTCAACGCTGGATGCACTATGAAACTCTATCAACACATCGAAACCTTGTGGGACTACATGCAGCTCAAACATGACTTAAAATCGGCTGACTGCTTGTTTGTTATGTGCAGTAATGACCTGCGTGTTGCTGAATACGCCGCTAAGCTTTACCACCAAAAACTTGCGCCCTTGATTGTGTTTTCTGGAGGTGAAGGGCGATTTACAGATGGCTTGTTTGAGAAAAGCGAAGCCGAAACCTTTGCTGAAATTGCGAGAATCGCTGGCGTCCCAAGTGAGTCCATTGTTGTAGAGACAAAATCGAGCAACAGCGGCGAGAATGTTCGATTCACTGAACAGTTGTTGATAGAAAAAGGGATCTGCTGTGATTCTCTGATTCTAGTTCAGAAGCCATTTATGGAAAGACGCGCCATCGCCACTTTCGAAAAACAGTGGCAATCTTCATATTCACAACTACAAGTGACCTCAACCGCACATCCTTTCTTTGAATACATCAATGAAGACATGCCGTTGATGATGGTTTTAGCCGCGTTAATGGAAGATTTTTCTAGGATTAAAACCTACCCAGAAAAAGGCTTTCAAACCGAGCAAGAAATTCCTGCTCACGTTGAATCCTCTTATCAAGCACTGCAAGAAAAGTTTGAACTTGGTCTAGTGTAATTCTTCACTCAACCACCAGCTAACAAACAATAAAAAAGCCACCAAATCTGGTGGCTTTCTCTTATCAAGAGCCGTTTACTTGCCAAGTGCTTCTTTGTAGTGTTGGCGACAAACCGATACATAGCTGTCATTCCCACCAATAGCAACTTGATCGCCTTCTTTGATAGCAACGCCGCTTTCGTCAGTACGAATCACCATATTTGCTTTACGGCCACAGTGACAGATAGTTTTTAATTCGACCAATTTGTCAGCCCAAGACAATAGGTACTTGCTGCCTTCAAAAAGTTCGCCAAGAAAATCGGTACGAAGGCCATAACAAAGTACTGGAATATGAAGCTTATCAACCACCTCAGTTAGTTGGTAAACCTGTTCTTTTGACAAGAACTGACATTCATCAACCAAAATACAGTGGCGTTTTTCCACTTCATTCAGTGCAGCGATTTCTTGATATAGGTTGGAATCATGACGGAACAGCTGTGCGTCTGATTGCAAACCAATACGTGAACTTACCTTGCCAACACCGTAGCGATCATCAAGTGCCGCAGTGAAAATCACTGGCGTCATACCGCGCTCTTGGTAGTTGAAAGAAGATTGAAGAAGAGTCGTTGATTTACCCGCGTTCATCGCCGAGTAATAGAAATACATCTGAGCCACAGAGCACTACCTTCGTTAAAGTTTAGAATTTATAAAAGTGTCTAGTCCTAAAATA
>NZ_MDAW01000161.1:0-5040 GCF_002875385.1 Vibrio sp. 10N.222.52.B12
ACCCCTTAGCAGGGCGTTAGCTTACTGGAGCTATGACAAAATATCTTTAAATAAGTAAGCTACCTAGGCAGTAGCTCACTTTGGCATCACAAGTTATTTACTCGATGACTTGCTAGGTTTTAGCCCTGGAGTGTTACCAGGAGTCTTTTTGTTGTCACGTCTGCGTTGGTCAGGCTTCCCTGTTGATTTTGCGATTGGTTTTGGACCTGGTTTAAGAGCCATAGTTGTATTCCTTAAAAGTATAAGAGCAAATCTCTCGCAAGTAATATATTCGTATTCATGCATACGGACAGTGACTGGTGTTCTATTTCCATTTAAAATTTGTGGATATGTCGATGGCTTAAAACGCTGTGTTGGCAAGTTTAGTAGATACAGATGGTTAGTAAGCTAACAAACTGTTTAAGAGTGATTCGCAACGCGTGGCATTTTTAGTATGCGTTGGTTTTAGTGTTTAAGGTGGTATGCAGCGGCTTCGGTATTGCGTTGCTCACACCTTAACAGGGCGTTATAAGCTAGGAAAATAGAATGAATAAGCAAGAAAAATTAAAACTACTCAGGAAGCTTCTGGAAAAATCATCAATAGTAAAAATTGAGAGTAGTAGTGACCCTGATTTTAAACATTGGAAGAATTTAGTTGAAAGAACATTTATAAAAGTGTTTGGTAAAAACTCCACTGAGTTTGAACACTTTAATGACCTGACCTTTTATTACCAGGCTTTCATTTACACCTCAACCAGTGATTATACTTCCGATCACCTCAGATGTTTTCGTCGTGATTATAAAATGCTGATAGATTCGATAAATGAGTACATAGAAGAACTAGAAGAAGAAAAGGAAGTTGTGGTAGTCAAACAACAACTGAAAGTTGACCAAGCTATCAATAAGATTTTTATTAGTCACGCCTCAAAAGATGCTGATGTCGTTGAAGAAATTATTGAGCTCCTAGAAGCTATTGGTGTCGAGTCTAATCAAATTTTTTGTACGTCTTTTGAGGGGTATGGAATAGATCTGGGCGAAAACTTTTTGGATGCGATAAAAACAGAACTATCCTCAGACTCAATGGTTTTATTCCTGCTTTCAGAAAATTTCTATAAAAGCCCCGTTTGCATGTGTGAAATGGGTGCTGCGTGGGTTTTGTCAAAAGAGCATATCCCAATAGTTGTACCACCGTTAACATATTCAGACATTCAAGGCGTTTTACCTTTAACTCAAGGAATGCTTCTAACGGATTCTTTAAAACTCAATTCGTTCAAGGAAAAAATTGAGAAAACTTTCAATATCACCAATGGGTTAAGTTTCTCTACGTGGGAAAGAAAAAGAGACCGGGTTTGCAGTCGCTTAGAGAAGATTCTAGGCTAATTGTTAGTACGCTTATAACAAACTGTTTAAGAGTGATTCGCAACGCGTGGCATTTTTGCTATGCGTTGCGTTTAGTGTTTAAGGTGGTATGCGGGAGCTTCGGTATAGCGTTGCTCACACCTTAACAGGGCGTTAGTTTTTTAGGAGTATTGGTGACTATGACAAAGAGTCTTATCTCATCCGTTCATGTTGGCGAAATAATACGTTGTCCATGCAGAACGTGTGAAACGGAAAGTAAACATACAGTTATAGCAGACGTGGAACTGCAATTGAGAGAAGAAGATTCGCATAACTTTTATGGCTCAGACGAGCAATATCAGACAATCCAATGCAATGGTTGCGATACTATCTCTTTTCGAACTGCTCACTATAGTACAGAGGATGTTTATCATATTGAGGGTGAGGAAAACGAATTTAATGATGTGTTCCTTGCTGCTGAAGAGTTTTATCCAAACCCGAATGTGAGCAGGGAGCCAATAGATAACTTGGGATGGTTGCCATCCCACATTCCGCCAATCTATTGCGAAACTTTACAAGCATTGAACAATAGTCAGCGAATTTTAGCGGGAATTGGTATTAGAGCAATCCTTGAAAGTGTTTGTAAAGACTTAGGTTCAAGAGGTAAAAACCTTCATGAACGAATAGACAATTTAGTGAAAACGAAGTCTTTATCTCGCAATGATGCTGATGTGTTGAAACTAATTAAAAATATGGGCAATAGCGCAGCTCATAGCGTTTTTCTTCATGAACATGACCAATTGGAAATTGCCTTTAATATCATTGAGCGCATGTTGGAAAGTGTATATATAAGCCCTAGGTTACTCAAGGTGGCATTGGAGAACCAAAACTAACAAAGTATTTAAGAGTGATTCGCAACGCTTGGCAGTTTCGCTTCGCTCAAGTATAGCCAAGCGCCGCTCACACCTTAATGCGGCGTTATGTTTACTTGTATTTCAAAGAGTTAAAGGTCTTAGGTTCTGGTTCTTTGTCCCTCAGGCAAATCGTCTCTAGTAGACTCAGCAAATCCACATTGTCGGTCTAAGTTCTTGAATCACTCAGCCCGTAAAACATGCCGATGTTCGTGGCTTGCTTCATTGTCAGGTCGTGGCGGTTGGCTTCTTGTTTAACTGGCTTTAAGTCGCTTTTAGCTTCTTAACCAATTAGCATTTCAGTTTGGCAGTTGCCTCGGCAATTCAGCATTGTTTTGCGCTTTGACTGGAAAGAAAGGGCGCTCGTTGTTTCTTAGCCGGGTTGCCTCATTGGGCGGCGAAGTGGACTTATTTGTTTTAGGTTGGTCGCCTTTGGTGGCCAAGTCGGTTCTTACCTTGTGGTTTAGTTCAGAAAATCAGTCAGAAATCGCAGTTCTTTCTCAATTAAATCATGTGTTTGTGGTAAAACATAACAAACTGTTTAAGAGTGATTCGCAACGCGTGGCATTTTTACTGTGCGTTGCGTTTGGTGTTTAAGGTGGTATGCGGCGGCTTCTGCATTGCGTTGCTCACACCTTAACAGAGCGTTATAACCTTGGTGTTCTATTGACGCCTTGCGAGTTGTATAATCGGGAAAAACGATTGGTATAGTATATGTCTGTAAGCAAGCTAAGAGCTCAATTGAAAAGTAAAAGCGATAAAGAGTTGATTGATGAGATAGTTGATTTGTATAAAAAGCATGATTCGGTAAAGCTCCACTATAAAGCGTCTCTTTTAGAAAATGACAAAGAAGTATTCGAATACTATAAGGCTATTGTCAAAGAAGAGTTTTATCCCCAAAACTCTCGAAAGTCTCCAACTTACCGATTATCCGTGGCTAAAAAAGCAATCACTGACTACAAAAAGGTATCCCCAAACGATCACCATATTGCGGAGTTAATGATGTTCTATGTCGAAACTGGAGTTCAGTTTATGCTGGACTATGGGGATATTAACGCCAAGTTTTACGACGGTATGGAAACCGCCTTTTCGAATGCCCTTGCGTTTATTACAAAAACGGAACAATCGGAGTGTTTTGTCGATAGAGCTGATGCAATTTTAGAAAGTACCGTCAGTATGGGGTGGGGCTTTCATGATGGGTTGTACGGTATATTTATGGACTTCTTCCCTGATTACTACAGTGAAGACGAATAAGTACGGTTATAACAAAGCGTTTAAGGCAGATTCCCAACGCATGGCACTTTTCATTCCATTGTTGGGTTTTGTGTTTACGGTGCAATGGTTAGGTTTAGTGGTAGCGTTGCTCACTACTTAACGCGGCGTTATATGCCAATACAGATTGGAAGTAAAAATGAACTTTGTATATGAATTTCTATATGTGCTTTCACTATCAAAACGCACTCAATTAGCACTGATTCTTGGTGTCGTTTTTCACTTCGTAATTTTATTGGTTGGCAAACACTACATCGCAGAAATTGAGTTCCAAGGGGTAATGAAACCTTTGGAAGAAGCCATCGTTGGAAAGCTATTACATAGATACGACAAGGTAGCGTTGTTTGCATTGGTTTCATTCTGGGTCTTGGCTTTTAAATGTTACCGTAAAGATCGCAAAAGGCTATATGGCTTGTAGTCCTTACTTTGGGTGCTCATTAGGGACTTTCAGGTTTTGGGTACAAGCATATAACAAAGCGTTTAAGACGGATTCCCAACGCTTGGCATTCTCGGTTTGATTCAGCTTTAGTGTTTACAGCACAATAGTTTAGCTCAGGTGGTAGCGTTGCTCACCACTTAACGCGGCGTTATGTGTATTTAGAAGAACAAGGAAAGTTTACATGAAAAATATTGCAATGGGCGTGGTCGTAAGAGATGGAAAAGTTCTTATCCAAAAGCGCTTTAGACGAGGGCAAGGGATGGTATTTGAATTCCCCGGCGGTTCTATTGACCCTGGTGAGTCAGGTAATCAAGCAGCAGTTAGAGAGTTGTGGGAAGAAACGGGACTGCAAGGTTTAAAGCGACTCGGTAGTCATCAAGCTAAAAATGATTTTGGTGGTGAAATTCATTATGTTGTTTTACGTGCGGGTAATGATACTGAACCTCAAATGATTGATGAAGTAAGGCAGCAAACTTTCTTTTGGTTTGAGCCAAGTGCTATTCCACTTGGTGATTTCTATCGAGCTGATATCGAATTTATAGAGAATCACTTAAGCCAATACACATAACAAATTGTTCAAGAGTGATTCAGCACGTGTGGCATTTTTACCATGCGTTAGGTTTTGTGGTTAAGGTGGTATGCGGAAGCTTTGGTATTGCGTGCCTCACACCTTAACAAGGCGTTAGTACGGGTTTGACATCAAAGGTCACAAGTTCTGGTGTTTATCTGTTTTGGCGCTCGTGTTTACACCTTTCAGTTATTGCCTTTCACGTTCTTTCCGGTGGCACTATATGCGGAGTGTTCGCTTTGATTTTACCGTTTACGGCTTCTAACTCTTAGCCTATTTCTTTGGCGCTTTTTCATTTTCGTGGTGACTTTTGAGAGAACCTTGATTACTTTTGGTGTGGCTTTTGAAGTACGAGGAAAGAATCCTTTTCTAATTTGAAATCAGTAAAAGTAGGGGAGTTCAGTGCGTTTTTCTTCTAGCCAACTCTCGTCTCTCAATAGCGGTAAAGTTTCGTAGCTGCCCGTCTCACTTCAGTGTTCAAAGCCTTTCATATCATGCCACTTTTCAATATCTTGGAGTGCATAAATAGAAGT
>NZ_MDAW01000161.1:5111-5280 GCF_002875385.1 Vibrio sp. 10N.222.52.B12
TTAGTACGGGTTTGACATCAAAGGTCATAAGTTTTGGTGTTTATCTGTTTTTGCGCTCGTCTTTACACCTTTCAGTTTGTACCTTTCACGTTCTTTCCGGTGGCACTATATGCGGAGTGTTCGCTTTGATTTCACCGTTTACGGTTTCTAACTCTTAGCCTATTTCTTT
>NZ_MDAW01000162.1:0-11925 GCF_002875385.1 Vibrio sp. 10N.222.52.B12
ACTTGTGATCAAGAGACAGCCGCTATTGGGAGGCTTTGATATGAGTTCTCTGAGCTATCTGCTCAACCAAACACGGAGTGTTAGCGAGGTAATTGCCACAATCTGGCTACGTTTTCAGCCAAGTTCGCAAGGTTCACATCCGCCTCTTCCAAAGCTTCTGGCAAGCTCATTGCGCGTGGTACACATACGAATACCGCGTCAATGCCACACTCGTAGACTGCTTGGAAGTTATCACCTGTGCAACCTGCTAGGGCAATGACAGGCAAACCATATTCTTTCGCCACTTTCGCCACACCCATTGGGGTCTTGCCATGCACGGTTTGATGATCAATACGACCTTCGCCAGTAAAGACAATATCAGCGTCAGCTACATGCTCTGCGAGCTTTACGGTATCTAATACAATCTCAATCCCTGGTTTCAATCGTGCTGGCAGGTAACCAAGCAACGCCGCGCCCATACCACCGGCGGCTCCTGCGCCTTTTTGAGTCAGCACATGCTTGCCTGTCACTTGCTCTGTCAGTTCACCGTATTTGCTTAGAGCAGAATCTAACAGCTCAACATCCGCCGGCGTCGCCCCCTTCTGTGGGCCAAAAATCGCCGACGCACCTTTCTCGCCACATAATGGGTTGTCCACATCGCATGCCACCAGCACTTCGCAGTCCGCTAAACGAGCGTCAAGCCCAGACACATCAATGCTTGCTAGCTCAACTAAGCCGCCACCGTTAGGAGTGATTGGCTGACCAGCACTGTCCAGAAACTTAACACCCAAAGCCGCCAGCATACCCGTGCCACCGTCATTAGTTGCGCTGCCACCCAAGCCGATGATCAAGCGTTGAATACCGCGATCAAGCGCATTCAAAATTAACTGACCAGTGCCAAAGCTGCTGGTGTTTTTCGGGTCACGTTGCTCACTTGGCACGAGGTGCAAACCACTTGCCTCTGCCATCTCGATCACTGCGGTTTCACCGTCACCTAGAATGCCGTAAAACGCCTCAACATCATTGCCAAGTGGGCCTTTTACGGTCACGAAAACCTGCTCGCCCTCAGTCGCATCAATCAAAGATTGAACTGTCCCTTCACCGCCATCAGCAACAGGTACCGTGACGAATTCTGCATCGTGCCAAACACGAGACAAACCCGTCTTGATCGCGTCACTCACTTGTTTGGCGGTCAAGCTCTCTTTAAACGAATCTGGGGCAATCACAACTTTCATTTCATTCTCCTGAAAACAGCACGCTGCGAGCGACAAGTCGCAGGTCATCAATGTGGCTATTCTCACTTAAAAATTCGGCATATTCTTTAGTCAAACATCCAAACAATACTGACTATGTTTGAATTATTTCGTGCATTTGCACAATTAGCTAATTTAGCTTTCTTAACTGGCTTGCGATATACAGCTCGGTCAATCCCGTAAAATCTTGCGTCGAAATGCCCGTTACTTCACTGATTCTATCCAGACGATATCTCAAGGTATTTCTATGAATATACAGAGCCTTAGCACAATCATTGGCGTTACCATTGGCTTGAAAATACGCCTCTAAGGTTTTTATCAACTGTCCAGATTTGTCTGCCGAAAGCAAAGTCGCCATCGCTTGAGCGAGTTGTTCACCTTGCCAAGAATCGGCTAAAGGGGCGAGTAACACAGGTAAGCGATATTCAGAGAAGCTCAACATGGTTTGTTCTGGATGAGAGCGACGACCGACAGCAAGCACCTGCTTGGCACTTTGGTAGGAGAGAGGAAGCTGTTGTGCGCCATCAAAACGTTGCCCAATCGCGAGACGGACATCATCAATTTGATTAGCAGTTAAGCGGCGCTGAATGCTCTCGAGCACACTTTGGTCACCATTCGAAGAAGAACGTAAAGACTTGAGAACAACGATTTCATTCATCGACATGATCGCCACCAACGGCTTATCTTCAGAGCGATACAACACGTCAACAACGTCGCGTACGCTGTTCAAACTAACAGGCGCATTCTCTGCTTTAAGCTCGATCACGACAGCAACTCGTGGTGTTGTTAAATCGATGGAAAGGCGCAGCGCCCAATCGTGCAACTCGGAATCACTAAGTTGTTGGTTCAACCATGCTGAAACAAACTCTTCTTGATGGCGCCGATCCCATTGCAATTGCTCCACCAGCGAAGCTTGTTCAATCGTCAGTTCCGCTGTCATCTTCACTAACTGAGCGAACGCTCGGATGTGTTCAGGGTTACCAGTCACACCCACCACGCCAACGACTTCACCTTTAAAGTGCAGCAGCATATTGATGCCCGGTTTCACGCCTTGCAATGATTGGCAACTTTGCTCATCCAACTCTAACGAGTCACCATGATTCAGCGCCAGCACTGCACCATCGTGCTTTTGACCAATACGCTCAGCATCGCCGCTGCCAATAATGGTGCCTGCCGCGTTCATCACATTGATGTTATGACCAATGATCGACATGGTGCGATCGACGATTTGCTGCGCGAGTGTGTGGTCGAGAATCACCATTTCCGTTCCTAAAATCTCCACGATTGAGGCGTCAATAAATCACACTTTGTCTTCTATCGCCATGATATTGAACCGGTATCGACGTCAAAGTGTTATACCGACCAATTAACCTTAAATAAATTATGGCGATTAAACGATAAAGTCCTCCATCACTGCTTATACTTATAACCGAGCCACCCAAGTTTTTATGCTTGGCGCGACTTGAACCGACAACCAAACAGTGACCGGAGGGAAACCATGGAACTGCGGAACAAGGCGGGCGACATTGCCAAAATTGCTGACAACCTCACCCTGAAAGAAATTACCGAAATGGGCTACACCGTCGATCTATGCGATGAAGCCTTTGACCCAGGCGAGCATTGGAAAGCAGAAGGGCAAACGCAAGGTATGGGCGAATACCCTGAGCAATAGTCTCTAAATACGCTTCTAAAACACAACAACCTTTCAGCCGAGTGAGTCATCGCTCGGCTTATTCGTCATCCAATTGCTCGTAGACCACTTCCCCTCTCAACACCGTCATGAGGACGCGAGCTTGGGCGATGTCTTCCGCTTTCAGTTGGGTGATGTCTTGATCCAATACAGCAAAGTCTGCCGATTTCCCGATATCTATTGAGCCAATTTCCTTTTCTAAACCCAAGCTGTAAGCCGGATGAATTGTGTAGGCATCGATCGCAGCTGAGACATTTGGCAATCCGGTTTCACCCATCACCAAACTATTGGAGATACCAACCAATGGGTTCAAATCATGCACATTCCAATCGCTGCTTAACGTTACGTTAGCTTCGGCATTATAAAGCGCACGCAGGTTCATCAAGGCTCTCGCTCGCTTAGCACCTAAGAAAGCTTCTGCCCATTGGTGATCATGATAAGCCACATAATCGGAGCCAACTTGAAAGTCCGCCGTGACACCTAACTTGGCAAACCTTGGCACGTCTTTGCTGTTCACCAACTCGACATGCGTCAAAGTGTAACGTCGCTGATTGCCCTGACTGCGCACCTTCTCAATTGCATCGAGTGATTCACGAATACCACCGTCACCGATAGCATGAATATGAGCGCTATAACCCAGTTTATCGAGCTTGCTTAGCCAGTCGGGCATCGCTTGTGGCGAAATGTAATTCAGCCCATAAGGAGAATCCGGCAGGTAAGTATCAAGATAAGGCGCAAGGGTTTTGGCTGTACCATTGATGAAGATGCCATCACTGTACATTTTGACTTGGTTCACCAGCAGCAAGCGAGAAGTATCGTCGGACTGAATGCCTTTCAAATACGACAGCTGAGAGTCCATACTGTCAGTCGGATAGATCCATGGTCGTAAAAAGACACGAGCGGTCAGATCACCTCGTTTTTCACTCTCCTTCCACACTTCATACCAACCTCGCTTCCAGTACATTCGCCCATCACCAATCGTGGTAATGCCGTAAAGCGCAGCTTCTTCTAATCCAGTCAACAAACCTTGGTAGCTCACCGCAAATTGCGCACTCATGCTGTTCCAAGCCAGTTCCATCACTAAATCACCAGCATTATCCAGCAAGATGCCATTCAACTCGCCGGTATCCGGATCTTTGAGAATACGACCGCCTTGCGGATCGGGTGTGCTTTTATCAATGTTCGCCGCTTTCAGCGCAGCCGAGTTAACCCACATCGAGTGAGAGGTTTGCTCCATTAACACCACCGGCGTCTCAGGAAAGACTTCATCGATCACTTCGAGAGGTGTGCGCTGGTTTTCTTCCGACAAGGTCGCATCAAGCGTAAAACCGTACCCCATCAACCATTCGCCATCTTGGACAAACTCTTTACAGTCTTGCAGTTGTGGGATTTGCTCATCCAACAAGGTGCCAGCTTGCAACAAGCACGCACCGCCTGCTTCGGAAGCCGCCTCAAACACATGATTGTGGTTATCGACAAAACCTGGCAACAAGTAGGTATCAGTCAAATCCACCACTTCCGTGCCCTCACCAACCCACATTTGTGCCTTGGCTTTATCGCCAACAAAAGCAATCCGTCCATCATGCACGGCAACAGCGTCTGCTTTTGGGTGACCATAAATACCAGCGTTGATGTACACCACGTCTGCGGTTTGCTCAGCAGCATTCGCCCACGCGCCAAATACAGGCAGCAACGCAGCACCAAGAATCAGTCTATGAGGAGTTAACATGACACCTTCCGTTGTATTCGCTAACACATTGAGTATATGCAAATTGGTTTAGTTTGCTGTTCTACTTCTTAAAATCAGGGCTAATCGATTCATTTTTGACCTTCTCAAAAATGATATATAGAATATCATTCCGTAAATTAATAAGAGGTGAAGAATGAGTATCGAAAAAACGCTAGATATCGTCCGTAATACCAATGATGACAATAAACTTCGACGCATGCTCACCAATGCGAAAAAGAGTCTCAACAAAGATGCGAACTTAGTCGTTAATGCAATTGAAGCAAAACTCAAGGCCAAAGCACCTCAAACTAAAGAGTTCGTTCCACCTAGCAACCCATATGCCGTTGAACTTCAAGCTATTGCTGAAGAAATGCAAAAGAAGTACGTATTAAAATTCAATACGTTAGAACACAACAACGTAAAGACGGGTGGCGCTAGATTAAACGGAAACAGAAAACTCGACTTCTACTTGCGATACAAAATGGATCATGACAACGCGGTTGGACTTTGCATTGTTCAAGAGCACGAGGAAAGCCTCCCCCACATTCGAGTTTATCTCGGTACGGGAGCAAAAAATTCTCCGATATTCGAACGCAAATATAGCGAAAATGCATTGGTTGATGCGGCTCAACGTTATGAACAAGAACTGCAAAAAGTCTTAACCAAACAGGGAATTTAGTGATGAGAAAATACGACCAAGGCGATTTATGCCCTCATTGTGGTTTGATCATCATGATGCCAACCGACCTCTCAAACCAATGTTTAGGGTGTGGCAAAGAGATCAATCAGCATCAAGAATCGGATGAAGACGAGTAAGCCGCAGGTCTTACTCTGATTTGCTCGCTTGTGTTTCCTTCACAAATAAGTACATCTCTTCAAGGTAATTGCCATTTGCGCAGCCCCAGTCACTCACTTCAATAAATTCTTTGAGTAACTGATGACTCTCATCGCGAATCAGCTTTTGGCGAAATGAGTTCCATCGAGCCAATTCCAAACGGTTCTTATCAGATACATAATGGTCGCCATAGCTTTCAATAAGCTTGTTGTAGGCGCTCCAACGCTCTTCTGGGGTCACTCCTTCACTCATAATGACGGCGCAGTTTTCCTCGATATTAAAAACTTGGTCATTGGTTGGTGTTGTCGCTGAACATCCCACCAAGGTTAACCCCATTGTTAGAGCTGCGATTCTTGTTTTCATTATTGTTTTCCTTACTTTCAGCACCACTGCGAAAGACCGAATTTTATAAATAGAGAACGGCCATTACTAATCAAAAACGGAAAAATTTTGTGACTGACGTCTGCACATGTAAAAAGTGCGGTAAATTCCTGTTTACAAGCCATAAACATAGTAAATGGATTTCGCATTCCTTTCTGCTACTTATGCGTGCCATAATCAATGACGATAAAAACCTCAATAAAGCAAACATTTGAAGGATCAAAATGACTGCAACGGAATACCTAAACGATCTCAACCAACGTTACCTCGCTATCCATCGCACCAAAGAAGATTTCTTTTGGGAGACGTACATGGGCATCAGTGACGATCACGATGGTTCGACAAAAGCACAAACCGCTTGGACCAATTTCTTAAGTAACGCCGAGCAAATCTCAGCCATCAAAGCGCAACTTGAAGCGGCTGAAACAATTGCAGACCCACAAGAGAAACAGCAAACGCAAATTGGTCTGCAAGGCTGGTTGGCAACGTTTGAATCGCATGCAATTGAAGGCGAACAAGCTCAAGCACAAAAGAATGCTCTGATTGCATTTGAAGCCGAGTTGTTCGAGAAAAAGCAAAATCACGTTCTGACGTTTACCAATGAAAACGGTGAACAAACCGAGGGCTCTTTGCCAGTATTGTCTTCGACCATTCGCGCCAATAATCACGAAGAAGTGCGTCAATCTGCGCACCAAACTCTGCTCGACCTTGAGCAATGGTTGCTGCAAAACGGCTTTATTGAGCTGATCAAACTGCGTAACCAATTCGCACGTTCTTTGGGCTACGAAACCTTCTTTGATTACTCAGTGAAGAAGACAGAAAAGATGAGCTCAGAGCAACTGTTCAGCATCTTGGATGACTTTGAACAACGCACGCGTGATGCCCACCTAAACAGCTTGGCAAACCTTGCTGAGCAGAAAGGTCAAAGCGCACTGACTGGCTACAACTTTGTGTACTCGTTCGCGGGTGATGTCATGCGTGACCTTGACCCGTACGTACCGTTCTCAAAGTCGCTACGTCGTTGGGTGGAATCGTTCGGTCGTCTTAACATCGAATATTCAGGCGCAGAACTGACGCTAGACCTGCTTGATCGCAAGGGCAAATACCCGAACGGTTTCTGCCATGGTCCTATCCCATCTTTCTACAACCAAGGCGAATGGGTTGCCGCGCAGGTGAACTTCACCAGTAACGCTAAACCAGACCAAGTTGGCAGCGGCTACGATGGCATCAATACTCTGTTCCACGAAGGCGGTCACGCTGCGCACTTCGCTAACGTGAAGATGAACGCGCCGTGCTTCTCTCAAGAGTTCTCACCAACTTCCATGGCATATGCAGAAACACAATCCATGTTCTGTGACAGCCTGTTGACCGATGCCGATTGGCTCAAACAATACGCGTTGGACGCAGAAGGTAACCCAGTACCGGATGAGATCATTCAAGCGATGATCAACAGCCGTCAGCCATTCAAAGCGTACGAAGAGCGCAGCATTTTAGTCGTGCCGTATTTTGAACGTGCGCTTTACCAATTAAGTGATGAAGAGCTGACGCCAGAGCGCATCACTAAGCTGGCACGCGATTGTGAAAAGCAAATTCTTGGTTTGGAATGCAGCCCACGCCCATTGATGGCAATTCCACACCTTCTGTCTGATGAAGCAGCGTGTGCCTACCACGGCTACTTGCTAGCACACATGGCGGTTTACCAGACTCGCGCCTACTTCCTCGACAAGTTTGGCTACCTGACTGACAACCCAGAGATTGGTCCGCTACTGGCGAAACATTACTGGCATGCGGGTAATCACCTATCGCACAACGAGACTATCGTTAGCCTAACGGGTGAGGGCTTTAACGCTAAGTATCTGGCGGACGTATGTAACCTATCGCCAGAACAAGCATGGGAAGTACAACAGAAGAAGATTGCTTCGCTGCAAACTCGTGAACGTGCTTCGGTAGCGTCTTTAAATGCCGGCATCAAGGTGGTGGATGGCAGCAAAGAGCTAGCGAGCAATACGGTCTCAGACGAGCAGATGTGCGAGCAGTTTGAGCGCTACATCGAAGAGACTTACGGTCGATAAGCGAAACCAAGAGCTAGGGGTTATACTCCTAGCTCTTTTTCTATCAGGGAAGCAACCATGTACCAAGATATCCTGACTTTCTGGTTTGAAGAACTGGAACCAAAAGACTGGTTTGTGAGTAATGCCGACGTCGATAAACAAATCGAAACACGCTTTCTCACCACCTTAGAACAAGCCGCTCAATCTGAGTTGTTTGGCTGGCGTGACACAGCGCAAGGCCGTCTGGCAGAGATCATCGTGCTCGACCAATTCTCTCGCAACGTTTACCGCAATACGCCAAAAGCTTTTGCTCAAGATGCTCTCGCGCTTGCTTTGGCACAAGAGGCAGTTCGTCTAGGCTTAGACCAAGAATTGACGGACGTCGAACGCAGCTTCTTGTACATGCCATTTATGCACAGTGAATCTAAGCGGATTCATGAAGAGGCAGAGAAGCTATTCAAAGCACTGGGGCGAGAATCGAACTACGAGTTCGAACTAAAGCATAAAGTGATCATCGATCGCTTTGGTCGCTACCCACACCGCAATGCGATTTTAGGCCGTGATAGCACCGCAGAAGAAGTGGAATTCTTACAACAGCCGGGTTCCAGTTTTTAAACACTGCTAGCACAAGATTGAAGTTCGATTATCAATTTATATTTGATAATAAATCAATCATTGTGCTGTTTATCATTTAGTGATTCGCGACTAATCTTTACCTCATCAACACGATACATCACGATCAACAGAGGATTTCCATCATGGCTAAATTGACTATCGTCGCTAACATCATCGCCAAAGCAGACCAAGTAGAATTGGTAAAAGCCGAGCTACTTAAACTGATTGATGTCACTCGTGCCGAAGAAGGTTGCATCAACTACGACCTTCACCAAGATAACGAAAACCCAGCGCATTTCACTTTCTACGAAAACTGGGAGTCACGCGAATTATGGCGCACGCACATGGACAACGAGCACCTAGCGCAATACATGAAAGCAACTGAAGGCGCGGTAGACACCTTCACTCTAAACGAGATGTCGCACATCGCTTAACATCTTGTACAACGCAGCATGCACTAGAAAGCCAGCAACCATCACCTTGCTGGCTTTTTGTTATTCTCTCGCTTGTTCTCTCTTCCGAGCGATTCAAAGCAAGCTTATGAAAACATGAGCAAGATCTGATTATCTCCCCATTAAGACTGGCAAGATTTAAAGCTACTCACCCTTCGCTGTTTCAAAAGGTTTTGCATGAAGTTAGACGCCGTATTGTGGGATTACGATGGCACCCTAGTAAATTCTGTTCCGAAAAATATCGACATCACCAAAGCGATATTGTCCGTTGTAGCGCCGCACCTGACCGGGGATAACTTACCGAAATACCTACGCAGTGAAGCGGATTACCATCATGCCAATCACGCAGCGAAAAACTGGCAAGATCTGTACGTAAACTACTATGGTCTGTCCCATGAGGAGATGCTCATCGCGGGCACCATGTGGGCTGAGCACCAAGAGCAAAACCAAACACCAGTGAATCTGTTCAGTGGCATTGCTGATGTGGTGAATGCGTTCGAACACCTGCCACACGGAGTCTGCTCTCAGAACTCGCAATCCAACATTCGTAACGTACTTAGCGCCAACCAAATCAATGCACCGTTTAAAGCCGTCGTGGGCTACGATGATGTGTCCAACGGGCATCAAAAACCGGACCCTTTTGGTGGCATAAAATGCATCGAGTCCATCTTTGGGCACTCCGATAAACAACTGCTGATGTACATTGGTGACCACGAGGCAGACACGCAGTTTGCGCGTAACATCGAGCATCAGTTAGGTGGCAGCTGCAAAGTGATTGCCGTAGCAGCGGCGTACAGCGGCGCTCAACCAGAGCACTGGAACGCCCAGCCCGATTATGTGGCACATCAAGTGGCAGACTTGCTCGGAATCATTGGCAAGTACGCCTAGCCTCTCTCAATAAACGCGAAACTAAAGCTCTTAAATACACAGCAAGACAGAAAGCCTTTTGCTCTCTTTAGGCTTTGTGTATCGTACTTGCCTTACGTCGCTTATTTAGCACGTAGACGACTTCAAATAACCCACTCCAATATTAAGGTAACGCAATGATCACATGGCCTTGTTTACTCAAACTCGATGGCGACGACGAACTGGTGTATTTGGCTTCGCCAGAGCAGTTCAACGCCGAATGCCAAGCCTTGATTTGGGGTCAGGATGACATTGTGATTGATACACAAGGCCACTGCTTTGCATTGAAAACGGGTAGCAATAACACGGTGGAATTGGGTCTATTGCCACAAACATTGAACGTGCAGCAAGTGACCGAGCTGATTCAAAAACACGAGTTTGCTCAAGCACAGCGCTGCATCATCAAGATCCATTTTACTTCCGTCCAACAAGCGATTGAGGCCTTAGCTGATTAACAATTGCGCCCTTGCTTTCGTACAACGAAAAATCCCCTCAATAACCATTGTCAGCACCGAAAACCGTGCGTATACTCCGCGCCCGGTTAGATAGGTTCTCCTTTCACGATGAAATGGAACCGAACCAGCTTTCAATCGGCTGCAAAATGGAAACTTGCCCCAAGGAACAGGGCCCAGCGTAACTGTTAGCGTTTACGGGCTTTGAATTCGACTTCGGGTAAAGACAACATTTTGCACTCTCCGCAATGTTGCCTCTGCACGCGTGCGTCTTTTTCACGGCTCGCTCAAATACAGATACATAGCAAGGTAACATAATGCAAATCATCTTCAGCTTGGCCGGCGTATTGGCCTTGTTGGCGTGTGCTTACGCACTTTCTGATAGTCGTCGCGACATCAACTAGCGCACCGTAATCGGCGCATTCTCTCTTCAAGCCGGTTTTGCGGCTCTGGTGCTCTACTTCCCTCTCGGGCAATCCATGTTAGGCTCCATCAGCAACGGCGTATCCGGGCTCCTCTCATTCGCAGACGAAGGCATCGGGTTTGTTTTTGGCGAACTCGCAACGGGCAACTTCATCTTCGCAATTCGCGTACTCCCTCTTATCATTTTCCTCTCCGCTATCATCTCAATGCTCTACTACTTGGGCGTGATGCAAGCTCTTATCAAAGTCATCGGTGGTGCTATCCATCGCCTACTGGGTACTTCTCAAGTCGAATCTCTTGCTGCAACCAGCAACATCTTCCTATCCATGTGTGAAGCCTCTTTGGTAGTCCGTCCGTTCTTGGCCAACATGACTCGCTCTGAGCTGTTCGCAGTAATGGTTGGTGGTATGGCGTCTGTGGCAGGTTCCGTACTAGGCGGATACGCAGCACTGGGTATTGAACTGAAATACCTTATCGCGGCGAGCTTTATGGCGGCTCCGGGTGGCTTGTTGATGGCGAAGATCTTAGTGCCAGAACGTGAAGTATCGGCGCATCAAGGCGCAATTCAGCTAGAGAAAAGCGAAGATTCCAACATCGTCGATGCGTTAGCTTCTGGTGCGATGAACGGCGTGAAAGTAGCAGTTGCAGTGGGTACTATGCTGATTGCTTTTGTCAGCGTCATCGCGATGGTCAACGCAGGCTTTGAAACCGTGGGCAACTGGTTTGGCTACGAAGACGTAACGCTGCAATTGATCTTTGGCTACCTGTTCGCACCACTGGCGTTTTTTGCTGGCATCCCGATGAATGAAATCCTAACCGCTGGCTCACTGATCGGTCAGAAGACGATTCTGAATGAGTTCGTGGCCTTCCTTGATTTCGTCAACGTGAAAGAAACCCTTTCAGCACATAGCCAAATCATCATCACTTTCGCATTGTGTGGTTTTGCTAACATCGGCTCTATCGCGATTCAGCTGGGTTCGATTAACGCAATGGCACCTGAGCGACGCCAAGAAGTGGCAAAACTTGGCTTCCGTGCCGTTATTGCTGCTACGCTTGCCAACATGATGAGTGCAGCGCTAGCAGGGTTGTTTATCGCCCTGTAATCACTCTCTCATTCCAATTGAAGCCCACCATCGTGTGGGCTAATTATATGGTCCGC